>JAHBUQ010000001.1:908109-1210812 GCA_019637995.1 Ignavibacteriota bacterium | reverse complement strand
CAGATTCTCCGGACCTATTTTAATTAAGTTTATATCAGAAGTAAAGAATTCAAAATTAAAAATACTGAGAAAATGAAAAAAGTGATAATTTCGGGTGGAACCGGTATGATAGGAAGGCATTTGACTGAGAGATTGGTTAATTCCGGTTATGAAGTAGTAATTTTAACAAGAAGTCCAAAAAGGTATAATTCAACTGAAAAAATCAGATATGATAAGCTTGATTTAGATGATATTGATTATACTGCCCGATTAATAAACGGCAGCTATTCTGTCATTAATCTTGCCGGAGCCGGTGTTGCCGATAAAAGATGGACAGATGAATACAAGAAAGAAATTTACGACAGCAGAATAAATATAACTTCACATCTTACTGAAGCGATAAATAGAGCTGAGAAAAAGCCTAAGTCGTTTATCACAGCTTCTGCAATTGGTATTTACGGAGACAGGGGAGAGGAGACTCTAACCGAGAGCTCTGCTGCTGCGAACACATTCTTAGCCAAAGTTTGTGTTGACTGGGAGAAAGAATCCGATAAATGCTCAGATTTAGTTCGTTTAGTTAAAGCAAGAATTGGAGTTGTCTTAGCAAAAGAAGGCGGAGCTTATCCGCAGATGATTACTCCATTCAAGTTTTTTGTAGGTGGTCCGATTGGAAGCGGCAAACAGTGGCTATCGTGGATACATATTGATGATATCTGTGGTATGTTTATGTGGTGTATTGAAAATCCAGATGTTGTTGGAGTCTATAATTTTACAGCTCCGAATCCTGTTACAATGAACGATTTTGCCGGAAGTCTCGGCAAGTCTGTTAGTCGCCCTTCATTATTTAAAGTCCCGGAATTTATTTTGAAATTAATACTTGGTGAATCTGCTGCTGTAGTACTTTCAAGTCAGAAAGTCTTGCCTGAATCAGCTATCTCCACCGGATATAATTACAAATATTCAATTCTTGATTCAGCTCTTGCCTCATTAGTATAATAAAAGGGTTGATTATTTAAAATCAACCCTTTTTAAAACCAATAAATCAATCAATATGTAAAAAAAATTATTCGCCGGAAGGAGCGGCAGCTTCTTCAGCGGCTTTAATTTTAGCGGCAGCCTCTGCTTTCGCTTTGGCTATTACACGTTCTTTACGAAGCTTACTGCGTCTTTCGTAACGTGCAGTTACTACTTTTTTATGCTTTTCAACTTCAGCTTCAATTTCTTCCTGAGTTTTACCTTTGAAAGTCAAATGTCTGCGAAGCAGAACGCCTTCATAACTTAAAAGTAAACCAACAGTATCGGTTGGCTGTGCACCGACATTCAGCCAATGCAAAGCCTTTTCATTGTCAATCCTGATAGTATTAGGATTAGTGTTAGGGTCATAGAAACCAACTTTGTCAAGAAACGCACCATCACGTCTCGAACGTGAATCAACTGCGATGATATCATACACCGGATGGTGAATTCTACCTTTTCTTCTTAATCTTAACTTAACCATTTTAAAAACCTTTATAAATAATAGAGAAAAAATATATATCAATTTGTCATCTTTTAGTCATATCCTGCTATGAAGAGGATGCAGATGCCCAAATCTCATTAAATTACATTCCAAATCCAGGTATTTTAGGCATAAATCGTGATTTTTTGCCTTGAGCCATACTTTTCATTATCTTTTGCATTTCTTCAAATTGCTTGAGAAGCTTATTAACATCCTGAACTTTTGTCCCGCTGCCTTTTGCAATTCTCATTCTGCGTGAACCGTTTATAATTTTTGGAGCACGACGCTCTTCTTTTGTCATTGAGTAAATGATTGCTTCAACTCTTTTAAAAGCAGAATCATCAATCTGTACATTTTTCATTTGTTTGTCCATTCCGGGAATCATGCCTAATAAATCCTTGATGGAGCCCATTTTTTGTATCATTTTTAGCTGTTCGAGAAAATCATCAAAAGTAAATTGATTTTTTCGGATTTTTTCTTCCAGCGCTTCTGCTTGCTTTTGGTCGAATTGTTGCTCTGCTTTTTCAACAAGAGTCAGAACATCACCCATACCTAAAATACGTGAAGCAATACGCTCAGGGTGAAAGGGTTCGAGAGAGTCAAGTTTTTCACCCATACTTACGAATTTAATCGGTTTTCCGACTACTTCCAAAACTGATAATGCAGCACCACCACGTGTATCGCCATCCATTTTGGTAAGTACAACACCTGTGAGTGTCAAACTATCATGGAATGCTTTAGCAGTATTTACAGCATCCTGACCAATCATTGAGTCTAAGACAAATAACGTTTCAGTAGGTTTAACAGCATCAGAAATATTACGAACTTCAGCCATCATCTGTTCATCAATAGTCAGACGTCCTGCGGTATCTACAATTACAGTATCACGTCCAAATTTTCTGGCGTATGCTATTGCATTTTTAGCAATCTGAACAGCATCAAGAGAATCTTCCTTATAAACAGGAACCTTTACATCAGCGGCAAGCTGTTGGAGTTGCAATATCGCTGCAGGTCTGTAAATATCACAAGCAACTAGAAGTGGCTGTTTGCCTTTTTTCTTCAGACTCTTTGCAAGTTTTCCGCAGAAAGTAGTTTTACCAGAACCTTGTAAGCCGGCAACAAGCACCACAGTAGGCGATTGAGATGAGAACGTTAGCTCTGTCATCTTCTTGCCCATGATTTCTACTAATTCATCATGTACAATTTTTACTATGAGCTGCTCAGGAAGAAGTTTGCCGCGAACTTCACGACCTACTGCTTTTTTGGAGACTTCATCAACTAACTTTTTAGCTACATTTATATTAACATCAGCTTCAAGTAAAGCTCTGCGTATCTCACGCATAGCTTCATTGATGTTCTCATCGCTTATTACTGCTTGTCCTCTGAATTTCTTCAGTGCAAGTTCAAGTTTTTCTTGTAGATTCTCAAACATAATTTTTTGATTTTGTAAAAATTACAGAACTACAAAAATAATGAATTTTATCAGGCTTACAAAATTATATTTTGATATTTGATGGATTTACTAATATTTTATTTATTCATCAGGGATTATAAGCTCTTTTCCACTCATTGAATGTTAAAATTTCTTTCAAAATATAGGATTTTCCTGGACTGCCTGTCCTATTTATTTCAAAACTGACCAATCCCAGTCCGGAAGCATAATTGTAAATAATTTTCTCGGAATCAATATTATCGGTACCATCATTCTGAAAATTATCCTGCACGATTTCAATTGTATTATATCTTACATTTTTGAAAGTAAAATTCCCTGTATTATCTGTTAGACCTGAGATTTTTTTTATTACAAACTGTGCTCTGGTTTCGGGTCTGTTCGTTGATGCTTCCAGTTTGAATTTATTAATACTTTTCATATCCCAAAGAAAAACTGTATCTGAATAAACTTTCAAAGGGGTTAATATTGAGTCAATCATAACAGAAAGTTCAGTTGCAAAAGCACCTTTACCTGAGATAATATTCCGTTCAGTTTTAGTAATATCTAAATTTGAATTATAAATATCAATATGTATATATTTATTTCCTTTATCATTGAATGATTTCAATGCATAGAAAATATCGTCATTCTCATCGCGAACATTTTCATAATAGTAAACTTTGGGATTTGCAAGCTCCTCAACCGGATAATAATAGAACCGGTGCCCAGGCGGGTCTGTCGAGCAGGATACTGCCAAGAGTAAAAATGAAATCAGAATTGATTTATACATAAAAATTGTATTCATTGATTCAAATTGATTAATTGTCAAAAAACTGACCGTTCATATATATTTCCGGATTGACAATTTTGCAATCTACATATCTGGCTCTCACACCTGCTTCCAAGAACATTGTCTGAGTTTTCTTATAAGATTCTATCCATTTCCCGTTAGTATGCAAATCATAGAAATCTTGTCCGTTTTGGTGAATGATTACATCAGAAATACCTGTTTGAATTATAGCGCGGGCGCAGTCTGTGCAAGGTGTCCAAGGTACATATAGCTTACAGCCTTTGAGAATGGTTCCTCTTCTTGCAGCATTATATATGGCATTTCTTTCCGCGTGTTCAATCCAGAAATACTTCTCACCGCCTTCGCGTGAAAGTCTTTTTTGGTCGGTATCCGATTCAATTCCACGTGGAAGAGAATTATATCCGGTCGAAACCAAGACATTATCCGAATCTACAATGACAGAGCCTACATGAGTAGCCGGGTCTTTGCTCCTCATTCCTATTAAATAACACATCGTTATATAAAGCTGATCCCAATCAGGACGATTTTTCATATACTATTTTCAAATTAGTTCATCAAAAAAATATAATTTTGCATTTTTTTTTGAAATAATCAAATCTTTTTTCGGAAATTTCAGAATTTGTTATCATATTTGTAAATTATTTATTGAATAATTCAAAAATTTTATGAAATTGACAAAATATAGCATACTTATAATTTTGATTGTGATTATATTTTCAGGTAATCTATGGACCCAAAATCAGGGTTATAATGTACCTTCGAGACAGAAAAAAGAGATTAAAGAACAGAAAGTTTTTGTTCCTGACTTTGAGTTTATGTTTTCATATTCATACCACACAAATTCCGGATTTTTTGATAAAGATGGTAAGCTTATCACCGACCTACCGGATTCAACGAGTTTTCCGGGTGTTCCCCTAAGATACACGTTTGATTTGAGAAGGCATACATTTGACCTGGATTTCAAGTATTTTGCTACTGAAAAGTTGACACTTATTGCCAAAGCTCCAATTACACATTACACTCTTGATGAAATTTATATTGAATATTTTGACCCAAATACATTAATATCCTATCCACGAGGGCTCAGAGCTGATTTCAGCCATACAAGAATTGATTATATAGGGCTTTCGGCAATATACAATTTGTTTGATTCAAAATATATTAATCGTTATTCTGCCGAAATCAGAATCCCAACAGGAACTCATGACGGTGTCAAAAATGATCCGATGGAGTTTTGGAGTGACGGCGCTCTCGAAATTACTCCGGGATTTATTGTTGGTACATCAACAGAAAAACTGACATTTGAGATAGGAGCTAAATATAACTATCGCGGTGAAGATATGACAGATCGTGTCATTGGAAATTTAAACTTTGCTTTGCATACAGTTCCGGGAACAAGATTTTACGGTCTTATTGAAGGTGCCTTGAATGTCAATATGAAGGGACATGATGTAATTGAAGATATTTTTGATATTAGAAGAATGCCTTGGCAGGATGAGTATCTGGATGCAGGTTTCGGCTTTAAATTTGTAGTTGAAGATCATTATATTGGTGATTTTAGTTACAGAGTCCGAATTGTGGGACGTAATGCATGGAATCATGCAGCATATTTCATAAATTTCGGATATAGATTTTAGATAAGTAGTTTAAGATATGAAATAGTCAAATTCTATAGAATCCTAAATTTTATAATAAAATATCAGATGTCAATTTAAGTTACGTTAAAAATTATTAAATGGTGAATTATGGGACATATAGATCATGCAATTGAAACAGCAAAATTTAATCCTAATATTAAGACATACCTTTTGCTGTATGTTGGACTAATCTTATTCTCAACAATCATTGGTATTCCGCTGTTATTAATATGGTTTTTGGGATTTGGGCAGTATGTATGCCAAAGATATTATGAAAATTTAACTTGCAATCTGACAGAGCGTCATCTTGAGTTTCGCAAAGGATACTTATTCAGAGTAGAGAAAACCATTCCTTTAGATAATATCCAGGATTTGACCTTTATCGAAAATCCATTGCTAAAAATATTTGATTTGCGTATTCTGAAAATTGAAACAGCCGGACAGAGCAATCCGGCAGGCAGTGATATGAAATTAATTGGCATAATTGATACTTATGAATTCAAAACAAGGGTATTGAATCAGAGAGACAGTTTGCAAAATCGTAATTCTGCAAATCCGGAATTTCATAATATGGGCAAAAGTTCAAATGAAATCCTGATTGAAATCAGAGACTTACTAATGGAAATACGGGATAAAAATTAAAAATCATTATATTGCGACCGTTTTGACCGTGTAAAATAATAAAGGGCTGTGAAATCAATAACACACTTCCGTTAAGCAAAGCCAATATTTATAAAGATTTGGTATGTTCAAACAACTAAATTAAGATATTGCGTTTTTTTGCTTCAGGCAAATAATAATATTCTTTGAGAGGGCTGTTAAAAATTTTGATAGAGTAAAAATCTTTCTTAATATCAATGTAGTAATTATTCTGAACCGATATTACGAAGCCAATAAATATTGCTGATACTGCACTAATCAAATTATTTGCACTGACGAAATTAGTAACGATTAAATATGACATAATATAAATACTGATTGAAATAAGTCTCCCTGAATCGTGGTCAAGTTTTGAACTTATTTGTTTGACTCTCAAAATCTTAAATGACACAATGTAAAGTGTTGCAAATAATAAAATGTATGGTATGGCTCCTACAAGCCCAAGTTCTGCCAAAACAGCCATAATCGAACTATCACTAAATGCCCACCCTTGTGAGTATGGGCTGTAATAGGTCAGACCTAAACCGATTCCAAACAAGGGTGATGATTGCCATATATCCATCATCGCAGTAAAATTTTTCCCTCGCATAGTAACAGATTCGCCATCAATACCGCTACCAAAGCCACTTGAGCCGGTCAAGAGATTAGCTAAAGTGCCAAATCTTTTTCCGAATAATTCAAGAAGGCTTATGCCGGAATAAGATTCAACTCCAAAATCAACAAGAAATACGAATATAATAATCAGGGGCAAATATTTTAGAATGGATAGAAATAAATTTAACCGTTCTGTTATGAATACAGTTAAAAGCATTAATAAAACTATAGCAACCCCAGTTAATGAAAATGCAAGCATCAAGCCAATTAGCGAAAGAATTATAATGACGTTATTAAGCAATTTTGAACGCAGAAACATCTTGAAATTTTTGATTCTTGGAATAATTGCGAAAGCCAGTGTGATGCCGTTGAAAGCCCCTAAAGCCGAAGGCTCTGAGAAAAATGATGTAGCTCTGAAAAAACCTTCGAAACGAAGACTTAATTGAGTAAAATCGTCCACTTCATTTTGATTCCGGCTAAAAAAAGCTGCATTTGTAAGGTCAATCCATGCAAACGGCAGGTCGAAAGCTCTGGCTATAATCTGATAAACACCGAAGATGTTTATAAAAATTGATAGTATAAGCCAGACTTGTATGAATTTGTTCCAAACATCATTCTCAAATTTGTGAAATATTATAATTATTGTCAGCATCGCAGTAAAATGAAAATGTATCATAGTTTTCATATACTGACTTATAAGCTCGCCTTCACCGCTGACAAGCGGATAAATCCCTGAAATAAATGTAGCTGCAAGGAATGTAAAATAAAGAAGGATGGCAGGATTTTTTGCTAATTTTATCTCTCTGCCATCCCATAAAAGTGTTTTTACAAACAGTATAATCAAAAACAATGTAATAAAGTCGTTTGTTGTTATGCCACTGGTACTAAGATTGAACCATGCATATACTTCAAAATTGACAGTAATTGCCAAAAATACGAGCAGTATGTTCATTGATTTCAGATTAATCCATCCTTATGCTTGATATGAAGCTTCTCAAGCATATCTTTTGTCATTGAAGCTAAATCATAAGATGGTGACCAGCCCCACTCATCTCGTGCAGATGAGTCGTCAATTGAAGCGGGCCAGGAATCCGCAATTGCCTGGCGATAATCAGGATTATAATCTATTTTGAAGTCAGGTTGATGTTTGCGAATTTCATCAGCAAGTATTTTTGGGTCAAATGTCATAGAGGCAACATTGAAATCGCTGTGATGAACAAGTTTTGAATATTCTGCTTCAGCTAAATCTATTGTTGCTTTGATGCAGTCCGGCATATACATCATCGGTAGCTCGGTATCTTCTCTCAAAAAGCAGTTGTAATAATTATTTTTTACTGCTTCGTAGAAAATTTCAACTGCATAATCTGTAGTTCCACCACCCGGTAATGTTTCAGAAGATATAATACCCGGATATCTTAATCCTCTGCAATCGAGCCCGTATTTAGATACATAATAGTCACATAACAATTCGCCTGCTACCTTGGTCACACCATACATCGAAGTCGGTTTTAAAACACTTTCCTGTGGGACATCATATTTTGGAACTCCCTTGCCCCATACAGCAATCGAGCTTGGAACAATTATCCGTGAAAGTTCATATCGTACACTCATATCGAGAATGTTAATTGTGCCGTTCATATTTACATTCCAGCAAAGGTTCGGGTCACGCTCACCAACTGCCGACAATATTGCTGCTAAATGGAATATTGTATCAATATCGTATTTGATGATAATTCTTCTGATATCATCCGGTTTAGTGACGTCCAAAACTACAAATGGACCACCTTCAGACAAAATATGGTTCGGTATTTGCCTGATATCTGACGCTATTACATTTTCTGCACCATATTTTGTACGTAAGGCTACAACAAGTTCAGTACCGATCTGCCCAAGAGCCCCGGTAACAAGTATTTTCTTCATATCTTTTTTCATAAGATTACCTATTTAAATCAAACTTGATAAACTGCAATTAAATAATTTACAAAGATAATCATAAAATTTAAAATATAATTTTTTGTAATAAAAAAATTAAATTAAATTATAGAGTTGTTGTATAGTTTAATCATTTTTTTTAATTTTGCAATGTCAATATTTACATTTTTAATAAATCAACAAATAAAACAATGAAATTAGGCTATCTTGATATAATAATTTTCTTTCTTTCGATTTATATTCTCGGTGCATTATTATTAGACACTTTTTTTCAGATTCATCCTGAAACCTCAAGGCTTTTATATATAATTGATTTTGGAATATGTTTTATCTTCCTTATTGATTTCTTCGTTCAATTCTATCGTGCTGAGAACAAATTGAAATTTATGAAGTGGGGTTGGATAGATTTAATAGCAAGTCTTCCTGCACTTGACATTTTTAGAGCTGGCAGGCTCTTCAGGCTTGTTAGAATTTTCCGAATAATTAAAGCATTCAGGTCTGTACACAATATTTTGAATTATATTTTTGCAAATAAGGTACAAGGTACTTTTACATCATTGTCTGTATTTGTTATCTTGCTTATTATTTTTTCTGCAATTGCTATACTTCAGCTTGAAACTTCACCTGAAAGTAACATAAAAACTGCTGAAGACGCTATATGGTGGTCTTATGTTACTGTTACAACCGTTGGCTATGGTGATAAATACCCCGTCACTACTGAAGGCAGATTATTAGCAGTGATTTTGATAACAGCTGGTGTTGGTATGTTCGGTACTTTTACAGCTTATGTATCATCATGGTTTGTTAAGGATAAAGAAGAAGAAGCTGATATTAAGAAAGAAACGAATTAGTTTTCGAGACTTTCCAAAATATTAAGATAGCTTTCGTATCTTTCGTAGTCAATTTGTTCATTATCGAGAGCTTCAAGTACAGCACATTCGGGTTCGTGCGTATGGGTACATGGCAAATATTTGCAATTGAGATAATAATCATCAAAATCATGAAAGTGCATAGCAAGATTTAGCTTATCAACATCCCACATAGCAAATTCCCTGACACCGGGAGAGTCAATTATCCTCCCACCATAAGGTAAATCAAGCATTTTGACAAATGTTGTAGTATGTTGCCCTTTATTTGTTCTTTCGCTGATTTCAGTAATCTTTTGAACTGAATTACCAATCAGCTTGTTGACAAGAGTTGACTTTCCGATTCCGGATGGACCGAAAAAAAGTGTGGTTTTATCTTTTGTCAATTCAATTACTGAATCTATTCCAATTCCTTTGCTTGCAGAAAATGTCAGAATTTGAATTCCCATTTTATTATAGATTTCTAAATCTTCCAGAAATACATTAACATCATCAGTTAGATCAATCTTGTTCAATCCGATGACAGGTCTGACACTACCAATTTCTGCGGCAATTAAAAGTCTATCAATAAATCTCTTATTGTATGATGGTTGAAAAGCAGAGGCTAGGAGAAGCAAAATGTCAAAATTGGATGCAATTACATGTTCGTTTGTTGCTTTACCAACTGCTCTGCGGCTGATTTTTGATAATCTATCACCAATTGCAATAACTCTTCCTTTCTTGATTTCCCCTGAATCTGATTCTTCAGGAATGAATATTACATTGTCACCAACTGCTACAAGGGTTGAATTTTGATAAGGAGACTTAATTTTACCTGAGACGCTGCATTCAACAAAATCCATTTTGCCACCCAAATTTATTTCTGCAATAACAGTATTTCCAATTACTGATACAGCAGTTCCATTCATGGCATTATCAGGAATTTTACCCTCATTTGTAACAAGTTTTCCTTTATTTGCCTTGCTTTGCCTGATTGGTGAATGCTTAGATAAATGTTTCTCTTTTGTAAATTTCATAATTGTTGAATAAAATATACAAGTGTCAATTATTATTCACACTTTTTTTTTGACTATGTTAAAAAAAATGCTTAATTTTGTAACAATTGAATAATTAACTTGAGTATATGTTGAATTACCGCTGGACAATTAGACCATATAATGATGAAGAAACTGTACAAAACTTAGCGAAAACACTGAATATACCAAAAAGCCTTGCACAAGTACTGGCTTCAAGAGGTCATATAAGCAAAAACGATGCCGAAACGTTTTTCAAACCTCTTTTGGAAAGTCTACACGATCCATATATTATGGAAGATATGGAAAAAGCCGTAGAAAGAATCCTTGAAGCTGTTAAGAAGCAGGAACTAATTTGGGTACATGGTGATTATGATGTTGATGGTACTGCCAGCACAGCTATGGTTTGTCAGTTTATCTCCTCCATTGGTGGGAGAGTAGATTATTATATTCCTGACCGATTTGAGGATGGCTATGGCTTATCCAACAAGTCCATTGATCTTGCTCTTGCACGTAATGCCAAAATCCTTCTTACTGTTGATGTTGGTATTACATCATATGAGCAGCTTATTTATGCAAATGAAAAAGGATTAGTAACAATCATTTGTGACCATCACGAGCCAGGTGAACAGGAGCCTTTAGCTTATGCCATTCTCGACCCATTAAAACCGGGGTGCCCTTATCCATTCAAATCACTCGCCGCTTGCGGAGTTGCTTTCAAACTCGTGCAGGCTGTTTGTATGAGGCTTGGTATGTTAGAAAAATCATATCAATATCTTGATTATGTTGCAATTTCATCTGCTGCTGATATGGTTCCTCTAAAGGGTGAGAATAGAATATTAGTACATTATGGTTTAAAACAGCTAAACAAAAATCCAAGACCAGGAATTAATGGGCTGATTCACTGCACAGGGTTAAGACTTGGAAATATCACAGCTTCAAACATAGTTTATGCAGTAGCTCCCCTTATCAATGCTGCCGGCAGATTAGGTGATGCAAAGCGTTCTGTAGAGATGATGATGCAGAACGATGAAAATGCCGCCTTTAGAATTGCTCAAGTGCTTGAAGATGAAAATAGAAAGCGCCGGCTCTTTGACCAGAAAGCATTCGAAGAAGCAATTCCTATGGCAAAAAAAATGATTGAAACCAATTCACCCCACTCTTTGGTTGTGTATGGTGAAAACTGGCATGCAGGAGTGATAGGTATTGTTGCTTCCAGATTGGTTGACAAGTTTAATTTACCATCTGTACTTCTTACAAATATTGAAGGAGTAGCGAAAGGGTCTGCTCGAAGTATAAATGATTTTGATATTCACTCTGCCCTTAAGCAGTGCGATGATATTCTTTTAGAATATGGAGGGCATAAACATGCTGCGGGCTTATCTCTCAAAATTGAACACATTGACGAGTTTCGTCATAGATTAGATGAGCTTGCTAAAAAAGCTATCACTATTGAGATGCTACTTCCGGAGATTGTCGTTGATTCTGAGCTTCAATTTAATGAGCTTTCTCCTCATTTTCTCCATAATTTAAGTAGATTTGCACCTTACGGTTATGCTAATTATAAGCCAATATTTGTTTCAAAAGGTGTTAAATCTGTTAATGGAATTAAAGTGGTCGGGAATAATAATATTCGTTTTAGAGCAATTCAGAATAATTTTGTGATAGATGCAATCGGTCAGAACCTTGCATCAAAAGTGAATCTTTGCAACAATGGCAAGAAGTTTTCTATGGTTTACAACCTTGAGCTTACAAGTCTGAATGGTGCTAAAACTCCTCAACTTATAATTAAGGATATTAAACCGGATTCAAACTGATGGATTTAGCTGATGTTAGTGCTGACTTTTTTGATAAAATTTCTGATACCATAAATGATTTGAAATCTGATAATAGTAAAAAGATTATCCAAATTTACAGATTGATTAAGTCTGTTTATGGACAATTAGTCAGCAAAGAATCAAGACATTTTTCTACAATGCTTGCGGCAACTGCGTTTATAAATGATAAATACGAGTTAGGGGAGGTTTTAGAAAAAAAATATTATGGCATTTCCGGACTGTTCAGGGCATTATCAAAAAATCCAAAATTAACTGCTTCAACAGATGAGTTGAATTACACGATTAAATATTCGATTGAAATTGTAAAGAAATTATCCGGTTTTGAACTGCCTTTCGAATTTGAACAGTTAATTAAATTAATTCCTGAGCTGAATCTTGTTAATAAGTATTCAGTAAATCGAGATAAAATTGAGATTCGGGGCGCAATTGTTGTTGATAATCCTTTTTACAAAAGGAAAATAAACTCACACTATATTGAATTAAAATGCAAACACGAAGAGACAGGAGATTTCCTTCTTAAAGTTGGTTACCCTTACCTCGAAAATGCTAATATGATTTATCCCGAGATTTGCATTAACTTAATAGATTCAGAAATAATAAGGTACGAGCCGTTGACTTTGTCAATCCATAGCCCGGGAATTATGATTTTTGAACCGGATTATCTCATTGATGCTACTGAACTTGCTGAAAGTTACAACTTCAATGATGCTTTTAAAATTAATTTTTTGAAGAGATATTTCAAAACATCAGTTACCTATCCGCTTGTTTTAGGTAATCTAATCAATTCACTTTTTGATGAAATCTTGCTCAAACCTGATACAAATTTTGAAACTGCAAAAAATAACGCATTGAAAAACAGGCCACTTTCTGTATTTGCAATTTATGAAAAAGGGAAATTAAAAAATAGTGTACTTAATACAGAACTTCATTTTTATTTCAATCAAATCAGGAAATTTGTTAATGAAATATTGGCAGTGAATTTTCAAAGTGCGTCTTTTTCGGTAGAAGCTTCTTTCATCTCTCCACTTTACGGTATACAGGGTAGACTTGATTTATTAGCTGAATACAGCAATGACAAGGATAGAAAAGATATCATAGAGCTAAAATCAGGTAGTAGTCCTGCAACAAGCTATGCTATAAATATTGGAGATAGAAAAATTCCAATCGGAGTTTGGTATAATCATCTTGCACAGGTATTGGCTTATAATCTTCTTCTGGAATCTACTTTTTCGGGAAGGAAAGGCAATTCTTCAATCTTATATATTAAGACTGAAGATAAGCCACTTAGAGATGTTGCAGGACTTAAGAATGTTGTCGAAAAACTTATTATTCACAGAAATAATATCATTCTTCTTGAATATGCAATCCGAAATATGTCTTTCAAAATATTTGAAAGCAGAAGCAATATAAATTACAATGGTTTACCATCTTATATATCAGAGAAAATTGATTTGTTTTATAGTGTTATTAATAATTTGGATGAGACAGAACGAAATTTTTTATATGAATTTTCATCTTTCATACTAAGAGAAAGTTATGCTGTAAAAACAGGAGCTTCACTTAGCAATAATGCAAAGGGATACTCAGCATTATGGAACGATTCAATCGAAGAAAAAATTGAAGATAATAATATTCTGATTAATTTAGAGATTAATACAAATGAAAGTGATTTCAATAACTTACACTTGACATTTGATATCCCGTCTGATAATACTTTTACTTCATTTCGAAAAGGTGATATCGCTATTCTTTTTGCTTATGATAATATTATTAAAGCAAATGAAATAAATAATCAACTCTTGAAATGTACAGTAAAAAGCATTTCTGCAACAAAGGTTACGGTTAGCCTTAGAAATAAACTCATATCCAAATCCCTTCTTAAGTTAGACTCAAAATGGAGATTAGAGCCTGATTCAATTGATACTATTGATAAAATTTCATATTCTTCGTTGTTTACTTTTTTGAGGTCTGAAAAAAGTAAACGTGATTTAATTCTTGGTAGAACAGCACCAAAGTTCAATGAAAATGTTACGGAAGATATCGAAGGTCTGAATTTTAACCAAAATGAAATAGTCAACCGTGCTGTAAATTCCAACGATTATTTTTTGATTCAGGGACCACCCGGAACCGGTAAAACTAATGTAATTTTAAAAAATATCGCATCTCAAATATTAAAAAATACTAATGAGAATATTTTGATTACAGCATATACAAACAGAGCTGTGGACGAAATATCTTCAGCCTTGAGCAGTCTTGAACTTTGTTCCGACTTCATTAGACTCGGTTCAAAAGAAGCGTGTAATGATTATGAACGGCATCTTCCTCTGATAGTAGAAAAATATGATATGAAGACTGCTTATGAGAGGCTCAGAGCCGCAAGAATTGTAGTCTCGACTGTGGCATCTGTGCTTACAAATCAAGAAATATTTGATATAAAAGACTTCGATACGCTAATAGTTGATGAGGCAAGTCAAATACTCGAACCACAGATATTAGGATTGATTGCAAATACAAAGCGTTTTCTTTTAATTGGAGATGAAAAACAGCTTCCACCAGTAGTAGTTCAGAATTTGCAAAGCAGGAAATGTGAAAACAAATTACTTAATGACATTGGAATTTTCGATTATTCAATATCATTATTTGAAAGGTTAATCAAGCAATGCTCCGATAAGAATTGGGATTTTGCATACAGCACTCTGACCTATCAAGCACGAATGCATAATGAAATTCAGGATTTTCCGGCAACAAGATTTTATAATAACTTACTGAAACCAGCTTGTGAGAAACAGTTTCAACCACAAATACCTTTCGACATGAATTCGAATAATCTATTTGAAAAAATATTAGCAACCAATCGTATTGTGTTTATTGATTGTGAGCAGGAAAAAGGTAAAATCAATGAAAACGAAGCTGAAATTGCCTTAAAATTCATTGAAACGATATCATCTAAAGTCGAAATAGAACCTGATACAATAGGAGTGATTGCACCTTTCAGACTTCAGTGCTTCGAAGTATATAAAAGACTGAGTTTAGAGCAGAAAGAATTGATAACAGTTGATACAGTTGAAAGATTTCAGGGTAGCCAGAGAGATTATATCATATTATCAATGTCTGTCAACAGCAAAAATCTTCTTGATAGAGTGATTTCTCAGGATATTTCAGGCACAACAGACCGTAAACTCAATGTAGCCATGACAAGAGCTAAATCACATTTTATACTGGTTGGTAATTCTTTTCTGCTATCACAATCAATTCATTATAATGATTTAATTGAATACATAAAAATTAAAGGTGGATATTACAAATCATATGAAATTACTTAATTATCTCACCGGTTGAAAATGCCCAAAAAAGAAGGTCTAATTCATCCATCGGAATACCAATGAAATCAGCAAAATTTAAAAATTCCTTTTCAACTTTAAGATATCCGTTTTTAGTTCCAATTTTTGGAATTTCTTCAAAAACACCACAACTTACAAGATGCCTCAAAATATGCCTATCCAATATTCCCAAATTTTCATATCCAATATTCCTTAAAAAATGTGCAGATTCTTTATACCCGAAACCATTAAAATTATCAGCAAGCCAGTTTCTTTTTTCAATATTCGATAAGCCGGTATTAAGAACTTCCTGAATTTTGGGATAAAATTTCCTTGCAGACAAAAGTCTTGCAGCTTTGGTATTATGAAAACGAATGTATCTTTTTGACTCTCTGAGAATTGGTGTAGGGTCAAACTCCTTATAAAAAAAATTTTCAGACATTAATATTTGCTGAACTTGTAGGGCAGAAGATGCCTTTGACTGCGGCGTACAAATACAAAAGCACAATTCGTAAAAGTAATCTTCAGGAGAAACATTTTTGAATTCATAAAGTCTTTGCTTTATTTCACATTTCTTTATTTCGTAGAATTGTTTCAGTTCTTCGGTTAATTGCATATCGAATTAAGGTAAGGTTTTGAAAATCATATATCTTCCAAATACTTCCGAAAGCAAAAGTACTAATGCTAATATAACAAGAGAATGATATTCCTCATGCTTTTTTGAAAATACAGCCACATCAATTTTCGTCTTTTCCAACGAATCAATTTCTTCATAAATTTTGCTTAAGCCTTTATTATTTGTAGCTCTAAAGTACTTGCCACCTGTCATTTCAGCAATTTTCTTAAGCAAGTCATCATCAATTTCAACTTCAACATTTCTATACTGTGTGCCAAATGGAGTTTTGACGGGATATGGAGCCATTCCTCTGGTTCCGACACCAATTGTATAAATCCTTATATCAAATGTTTTTGCTATCTCAGCTGCTGTTAATGGAGCGACAATTCCGGTATTATTAACACCGTCTGTGAGTAGGATAAGAACCTTGCTTTTTGCTTTACTTTCTTTTAAACGTGATACGGCAGTTGCAATTCCCATACCGATTGCTGTTCCGTCTTCAACCATACCACTTTTGACATCAAGTATTAAATTTTTCAATACATTATGGTCAACTGTTATAGGACACTGAGTAAAACTTTCAGCAGCAAAAACTACAAAACCCATTCTGTCATTTTGCCGTTTGTCAACAAAATCAATAGCCTGCTTTTTGGCGGCTTCTATCCTGTTTGGCTTGAAATCTTCTGCAAGCATTGATGTTGATACGTCAAGAGAAATTACTATATCAACACCTTCAGAAGAAATTGATTCCATCTTTGAACTTGTCTGTGGCCTTGCTAGAGCAAGAATTAAAGCTGATATTGCAAAAATTCTAAGTAATATTAAAATATGTCTGAGGTAAATTTTAATACTTTTTCCTGTACCATTAAAACCGGCAAGTGTTGACATTTTCATAGCAACATTCTGCCTTAACTCTTTATAAATATACCAGAATAAGTATAATGGCACGAGAATAAACAGATAAAAATATTCGGGATTAGCAAATTTAATTTCATCGGGAAGGAATATCATTTATTATCCTCCTGAATTTCAATATCATCATCTTTTGTAATATCTACTACTTTTGTATTATTAACAAATTTTATGGCATTTGTCATAGAGCTGACATTCTCGTCTGATAAAGGTTCGTATTTTGCAAATTTTGCTAAATCTGCAATTTCCAGGATTGTTTTAAGTATGTCAAGTGAATTTATGTTTGATTCATACATTGAAACATCATGAACTAATTCTCCGCTTGTCATTTCAAGAGCATTCAAGTGGTATCTTCTATGAATGTAAACTCTCAAAATGTCAGTTAATTTTGAGTGATAAAGCTTAAATTTTCCACTTTGCCAAAGATTTTCGCGTTCAAGCCGCTGCAGGGCTTCAAGTGCTTCCAAATCTGCCGGAATTTTCGGGTCGTATTTTGGTATTTGCTTTTCTTTGAGATTTGGCTTTCTTCCAAATATATAAATTATCAGATAATATATTACTAACAGACCTAAAATCAAGCCAATATAAGGTAGCATTTCTTCAAGTGTCAGCGGAGCCTGCAAGGGCGGTTTAATATCCCTGATTTCTGAGCTCGCAGTATCTACTTCAACAGTAGCAAATTCAAGAGATAATGAATTTGTAGTTATAATTCGGAAATCGTCAACATCGTTGAGGGTATAAGTGATTACAATAGGTTCGATATTGATATAACCAGCTTCAAATGATGTAACGGTTAGTCTTTTTGATATTCCAAATTTACTATCTGCATGTATCGAGTCTGTAGGAAATAAATCCAAAATTTCCAGCTTTCCTAAAGTATCGGTAAAAACCGGAAAATTGAATTTATAATTTTTACCCGAGATAATTTTTATCTCAAGATTAACAGGCTCTCCAATCAGTACATTGTTAGTATCTGATTCAATTACCGCAGTAATATCGCTGGATATTACTGCAGAAATTGAACTTATAAAAATTAAGATTAGAAATAATACTTTAGACATAATATCATTCATTTACTATTTTATAACCTGAATTTTTTTGTAAATTTTTTGTTTATTTGTAATGAATACAATATTGTATAATCCGGAATTTAGTTTCGATGCATCAATAGGAATACTCATATTGCCAGGCATAAACGACTGCTCGGCGAAAATTTCTAATATCCTGCCATTGATATCGTAAATCATAAGTTTGCCGGTGACAGTCGTTTCTATCGTTAAATTAATATAGGCAAAATCTGTGACTGGATTAGGCTCAATACTAATATTAATTCCACCTGTGATATCAAAATCATTAACAGAAGCCGGATGCCTTGTAATGAAATGATACTCATCTCCAAATTCGCCCTGATTATCATCCTCAATAGAAGCTAAACGCCATACGTATCGTTTGTTTCTTTCAAAATTATCAACTTCCAAGTAAGGATGACTAACAACAGTATCAATAAAAGGATTCATAATTCCAAACCCCTGAGCTACCTGAATTCTGTACTGGTCAGCATATTCAACGTTCTCCCATTCAAATGTAAACCCCGTCATAACCTGATCTGTACCGGCATTTGGGAATAAAATCTTAGGAGGTTTCAAAGCAGAAGTGAATTTCCATACTTCTGAAAAATCACTCAAACCACCTGGTCCTGAATTTCTAACTCTCCAATAATAATCAATTCTACCTTGTTCTACATTTATCCAGTTATGTTTTGTATCAGCAATACCTGAAACCGAATAGACAACATCAATAAAGTTTGGATCTTTAGCAATTTCGAGTTCGTAAAATCCTGTTTCACTAATTGGTTGCCATGACAGTTCAACATTTGATTTCACATGCATTGTTTCATCAAGAGGTTCTGAAAGTTTTACCGGCAAAGGCTTACCCGGAAGATTCTTGTAAAAACCTTCAAATACTCCTGTCCCGTGAGTTCCTATAGCAACATAACCGTCTTGCTGGCGTGCATCAATCATGTGTACAACCATATTTCCAATGACATCAGGTCCTTCCATTTGCCAGGCTGTTGCATCACCATTTAAGAAAGCAGTCGTGAATAATCCAGCAGTAGTACCTGCAAAATATACATCAACTCCATTAACTTTTAGAATATTAACCCAATTGACACCGGGACCGGCTCCTGTACCATTTCTGTTTTCTTCAAGATTTCCTGAAATGGAAGTCCAGTTTTGTCCGCCATCTGCTGTCATAAATATGCTTAATATGTTGTAATTTGAAAATGAAATAACTACGTTGTCCGCATTATCAGGGTCAAATGCTATCGAACTAATATTACCAATAGGGAAATTACTGCCTGTTACATTTATCGGTTCAGGATTACCTTCATTAGCATTAAGTAACTTATAAAGTTTGCCTCTGCTTGTGCCGTAATAGACAATATTTGCGGGATTTTTTGAGACAGAGACAGCTGTTATTCTTTCTCCAAGCGGAGCTGTATTTATATAATCTATTCTTGTATGGGAAAGACTGTCCCAATTTATTGAAATAGAGTCAACAGTATTATTCTCAAAAGGAATGCCGGACAAATCATTATTTCTCCAAAGCATTTTGCCACCTGCCAAATACATGATATTATTATCATTTGGGTCTAATATGAAAGGTGTATTCCATATAAAGTCTTCACCGCCTATTGGGTCAATTCTTGTGCTTGTAACATTATTGCCATTTTCATCATGTACGATTCTGTAAATTTTAATTTTAGGCTGCCACGTACCATTTTGTGAAGCATAATAATAAGGTGCACCATCGGGAATTTTACAATAAAAGCCGTCAGCGCGAAGTGGATTTGACCATTCGTTATTAACCATATCAGTATTTCTCGAAAGAAGTGTTCCATTGTCCTGAAGTCCACCGATAATTTCTCTTGATAATTTCTCGCCGTGGTCAATTGCAACTGTATAGAATTGAGTTGTAAAATAACCGTTATTAAGTGAAATCCATTCTACATTTTCAGACATATTATCGAGTGTTTTATGAACACCACCATCTGAGCCAGTGTATAAAATATCAGGATTCGAATTTGAAAATACTATTTCATGAACATCTGCATGATGATTAGTATATCTGAAAAAATAGTCGCAGCTTTCGTCAGGACATGTGCCACCAATCCAAGCCCAGTCAGTACCTTTGAAACCACTGTCAGACCTGTACATCGCAACTGCACCTATGAAGAGCACATCAGGATTATCAGGTTTAACTTTTATTACAAGATTATAACCTTGCTGAGAATTCATCTGACCACGCGTTGGTTCAGGTTTTGGGAGATTTAATGAGCGGTCTTCCCACTCTCCTAATACAACCGACCCTGAACTACCCTGAAAATCATATTTCCACAAACTGTGCCACAAACTATCACCTCTTGAGTTGAAAGTCAGTTTACCATAACCCGGAGTTTCACCGAGAAAATATACTTGAGATTCATCAGATGGTGCAATACCAATAACAATTCTACGGAAATTCAAAGGGAAGTTGGGTGGAGTAATATTTGTCCAGCGAACTCCGTCTTCAGACCTGAATATTCCTTTGGTATTAACAGCTCCATCAGAGCTTAAAGTAGCGTAATAAACTCCTTCGCTTGTAACTGCAACATCGGAAAAAAGAGCTCTGGCATTGCTGCCCAATACATTGTTCCATGTTGTACCTCCATCAAAAGACCTCAATACACCCATTGAAGCGGTAGCAACGACGACTTCATCTATGCTGTCCGGTGCAGCGGGATTAGTGACAATATTCCAGCAGAAGTCAAATGGCTGGTCCCATGAGTGAACTCTGCTGGTTGATGTGGATGGAAGGACTTCCCATGAATCACCATTATTGGTTGATTTATAGACACCATCACCAAATATGCCTGCTGAATTGCCCCAATATTCACCTGTACCATAATACCAATTATCCTCTTTTCCGGGTCTTTTATCCTGAACCAGGCATGTCACAGATTGCAACTGATGTGGCAATGATGTTCTGTCCCATGTCAAACCATTGTCAATGGATTTCCACATACCGCCGGAAACTCCTCCTGCGATTATGATATTTTCATTTCTGACATCTATATCCAATCCACGGGTTCTGCCGCCAACTTCAAAAGGTCCTCGCCTGCTCCAAGTATCGTTTGATAGTAACAATGCATTATTACTTTTATAATTTTTCAACCATCTGTTTTTGACAAATTCAAGTTCCCGTGACCTTGCATTTGCTGGAATAAGTCCGGTAGCAGGGTCCTGATATCTTTCCCAGAAATATCTGTGCCTTTCTTTCGTGAAAGTCGGTCCTGACTCTTCCGGGTCAGAATGTCGAAATTTTTCATTCGGAACAGTAAGTCCTATGATAATAATGAGCAACATACTGCTCAATATGAATAAAGGTGTAATTGTAGAATTTTTCATAATTTGCTCCGAAAATGAATATATTATCTTTTATTTTCACGTTTCTTGAAGAAATTTTGCAAAGGTGCAATGTAAGACTCATCAGTTCTGATTTTTATCAAATCAACCTTATTTCGATTTAATATTATGTTAAGAGATTTTTGATTTGTATCCCACCAATCATTATAATTTTCTCTGTATTTTTTAGAGGCTGTATCAACCCATTGATGTTTACCTGTTTCGGCATCAAAAACTCTAATCAAACCAACTTTCGGAAGTTCGGCTTCAGACTTGTCATATATTTGAATAGCAACGGTATCATGCTTTTTAGCGGCAATTTTAAGAGATGCTTCATAATTTTCAGTTAAAAAGTCAGAAACAACAAAGACAATACTTCTCTTCTTGAGCACATTAGTAAGGTATCGAAGTGCCAGATTGATATCGGTTTTAAGTCCGCTTGGCTTAAATTCAAGAAGCTCTCTGATAATTCTCAGAGCATGCGTTTTGCCTTTTTTGGGAGGTATGAATTTTTCAATTATATCACTAAATAAAATTAAACCGATTTTATCATTATTTTGTATAGCTGAAAAAGCAAGAACTGCACATAGTTCCGTTACTAAATCCTTTTTATACTGAAGCTGAGTACCAAAACTTTGAGAAGCAGAAATATCAACAAGCAATACAACCGTAAGCTCTCTTTCTTCTTCGAAAACCTTCACATAAGGCTCTGCATATCTCGCTGTAACGTTCCAGTCAATAGACCTGATGTCATCACCCGGAAAATATTCGCGAACTTCACTGAAAGCCATTCCTCGACCTTTGAATGCACTATGGTATTCACCGGAAAACAGTTGTTTTGTAATCCCGCGGGTTTTGATTTCAATTTTTCGTACTTTTTTTATTAGTTCTGAAGTTTCCATTGACAAATTTCGCTTTAATTTAAAATACCATTAAGGAACTTCCACAGAATTGAGGATTTCGCTGATAATATCTTCACTTGAGATATTCTCGGCTTCAGCTTCGTAAGTAATACCTATTCTGTGACGAATAACATCATGACAAACAGCACGAATATCCTCAGGAATTACGTAGCCGCGTCGTTTGATGAAAGCATAAGCCTTGGCTGCCATAGCAAGATTTATCGAACCACGTGGAGATGCACCGAAACTGATGAGTTCTGTTAATTTGCCAAGACCGTAATCCTGTGGGAACCTTGTAGCAAAGACAATATCAAGAATGTATTGTTCGATTTTTTCATCCATATATACATCTTTGATGATATGTCTTGCTTTTAAAATAGTTTCAGGGCTGATCACAACATTACACTTTGGAAATTCCTGGGCTGTGTTTTGCCTTAGAATACTTTTTTCTTCATCACGTGTAGGATAACCAACTTTTAATTTGAGCATAAACCTGTCAACCTGAGCTTCAGGTAAAGGATACGTTCCTTCTTGTTCAATTGGATT
Source organism: Ignavibacteriota bacterium (assembly GCA_019637995.1). Taxonomy (NCBI): domain Bacteria; kingdom Pseudomonadati; phylum Ignavibacteriota; species Ignavibacteriota bacterium. The sequence goes on along the minus strand of JAHBUQ010000001.1, from coordinate 1,187,811 downwards.
TTGAGTTGCAAGTACAAGAAATGGCTCTTCAAGATTATACGTATAATCTCCGATTGTAATCTGCCGTTCCTGCATTGCTTCAAGAAGAGCAGACTGAACTTTTGCAGGTGCTCTGTTAATTTCATCGGCAAGAATCAAATTTGCAAAAACAGGACCTTTACGTACAGTAAATTCTTCCTTTTTTTGATTATAAATCATTGTACCCGTGAGGTCTGCCGGAAGTAAGTCAGGTGTAAACTGAATACGGCTGAATTTGGCATCAATAGCCGAAGCAAGTGTCTTGATTGATAATGTCTTAGCAAGTCCCGGAACACCTTCCAATAGAACATGTCCATTGGACAAAAGACCTATTAAAAGTCTTTCAACCATATATTTTTGACCTACGATGACTTTACCGATTTCCATCATCAAAATATCAACAAAGGCGCTCTCATTTTGAATTTTTTCATTGAGTTCCTTTATATCAGTCATAACGATTCCCGAAAGATTGTTATTAAAATTTTTACTATCAATTCAAATAAAACGAATTTTTACAATTAAAATTGAATGAAAATAAAAAAAACCTGAATATATTTACCCGTTATGAGTAAAGAATACTTTTTAACTTGTTTTAGATGATTTTTTTTATTAATTTAGAGTATATTTTGTAATGTATATCCCAAAAAAGAATTTTTAATTATGGATGCAGTTGAAAGCAGGATAAATGAACTCGAGGAGATGGTTGAAGATTTAGGTAATCAACTTGCTGAGAGTTATTTTCAAGTTGTTAAAGTCTTGGCAAGAGCAGTAGAAACAACTGAAAAATTTTATGATGGTAGTCATTCGAGATTTGTTTCCGAAAAATCTGCTCAGGTAGCTCAACTACTCGACATGAATGACGAAGATGTAATGGAAGCCAGAATCGCAGGGCTTTTACATGATATTGGAAAGCTGAATTTTCCAGAATCCTGTTTGTATAAATTTACATCAGAGATGACGGAAAATGAATATACTAAATATAAGCAGCATCCAGAGTTGGGATACCATATCCTTGAGCCTTATCATTTGCTGTCAAATATTTCGGAGATAATTTATCAGCACCACGAAAGGTTGGACGGTAGCGGCTTTCCGAAGCAGCTACATAGAGAAGCTATACATCCGGTAGCGAAAATAATTGCTGTAGTTGATTATTTTCATAATCAAATGAATAAACGTCAGAGGGCAAAGGGTGAAAATTTCAATGGTGCTGTTCAGTACTCGAGCACTTCTTCATATCTTGATACATCAAGGGAAAGGTATACAGCAGCATTAAATTTTATGTCAAGAAAATCAAATATTTTATATGACCAAAAGATTGTTGACACATTTATTCAGTTGATGGAAGATGAAAGACAGTCACTTGGATTCAGGTCAGTTATGAGAATTCCGGTAAACGGCATTGAGCCGGGTATGGTTTTTGCCGATGACTATCTTACTTCTTATGGAATGCTTATTGCAGCAAAGGGTGAGGTCATTACTCACGAATCTATGATCGCTATCAAAAGGTTTTTTGAGGCTGAAGAATTACCTTCTAAAATATTGGTTGTCAAATAATTTAATCTATAGAAATGCCGAATTTAAGTAATAATATGCGTATCCCGGGTTTTGAGCATGTAACAATTATGATTGTTGAGGATGAAGAACCATTCAGAAAACTAATTTCAAAAATAGTCGAAAAATATCTTGGAGCAAGTGTTATTGAATGTCCTAATCCAAAAGTAGCATTTGAACAATTAAGTAAGAAAATTCCTGATTTGATTATTATGGATTTACAAATGCCTGTTATGGATGGTCTTACTGCCGTTAAGTATATAAGAGCTGCTGAAAGAACATCAAAAATACCAATTATTATTTGCTCTGCACTTGGATTTGAGTCCGTTTTGAAATCAATGACTTTGTATAATGTCGCAGATTTTATTGTTAAACCGGCAGACGCACAAGTTATCATAAAAAAAATTATTCACGTATTGAATCAAAATTCTCATAATTCTAATGTATAAAAATATTAATGATTTACTTAAAAACAGCGAATCACATAACATAATATTGCTGTTCGGAGAGGATGAGTTTGCCAGAGAGGAAGCTCAAAATTTACTGATAAAGAAATTTGTTGCTACAGAAGATGATAAGTTCAACTTCGATATTTTCGACGGGGAAGATGCGAAATTAAATCAAATTATTGATTTATGTCGTAGTTATCCAATGATGACTGAAAGAAGAGTTGTTTTAGTAAAAAGATTTGACAAGCTTTTTTTAGGCAGAACGTCAAAAAAAATTGAGACATCATCACCTGTTGCTAATTATCTGGAGTCACCTTCTGAGACTACAGTTTTAATTCTGACAGCCTCAATTGACGGTGTTAAAGATGTTTTCAAAACGTTTAATTCATCTTCAAAGGATGCTTATCAAAAAAAAGTCGGCTCAATTAAATTCCCATATAATAAAATTATATCAAAATATTGCTGGATGGAATTTCCACGTGTATATGAATCGGAATATCCAAAATGGGTAGAATCCAGGTTGAAATCATTCGGCAAAACAATTGATCACAATGCCCTTGAAATTCTTGTCTCTCGCACAAAACAAACTCTTCGTGATTTAAGCAATGAAGTTGACAAACTCGTTCTTGCAACTGAAGGTGTAAGCAATATTTCTTTGAAGGATGTAAGCTTCCTCACAGGCTCAACGAGAGAATATACTGTATTTGAGCTTCAAAAAGCAATCGCAGAAAGAAATATAGCTAAAGCTGTTATGATTATGAACAAAATTTTGGCTGTTGACAGGCAGGAAATGCTCATGATTGCAATTTATTCAAAGTTTTTTACTAATTTACTTAAAATTTGCGATGATTTCAGAGTCGGAATGCCACCAAACTCAATGTCATCTAAGCTTGGAATTTCTCCATATCAGTTTAATGATTATTCATTAGCACTAAAAAAATATTCCCCTGATGAAATAGAATTTGCTTTACTTGCAATTTGCGAAACCGATTTGAAAATGAAGTCTTCTAACTCTGACGGTTTGATGGTAATGCAAAATATGCTTTTCGAAATTATGGAAAAGAAATATGAAAATCCTTCATTGCTCTGATATTCATCTCGGAAGGAGGATTGTAGGGGCTACAGGCGAGTTTTCAGAGCTAAGATACAATGATTATTTTGTTGCCTTTGCTTATATTGTCGAACAGGCTATCGAACTGTGCATTGATGTTTTTGTTGTTGCAGGAGACCTTTTTGACAAAAAGGAAATTTCTCCGGAAATTTTAGCCAGAACCGAAACACTATTCGAAAAGCTAAAAGTTGCAGGAATTAAAACCCTTGTAATTGAAGGAAATCACGACAATATCAAGTCAGGCAAGGAAAAAGAATCGTGGATTAAGTTTTTGGAAGATAAAAATTTAATTGTCAGACCTTTTTATAATGAAAAAGATGATGGTATTGAAATTAATCCCATTATTATAGGTAATGTTAAATTCTACGGATTAGGTTATCCGGGGTTTTTTGCTGATTCACTACTTGAAATGTTTGCCCAAAAAGTTAATAGGTCAGAGGGTTACCTTAATTATTTAATAATTCACACAGCGCTTGCGAATCCTGATTTTATATTAGGTACAATTAAAGCAGAATCAATCAGAAACCTTATAGGGAAAGTTGATTACATTGCAGGTGGTCATTTTCATGGATATTCTGCATTTCCTAAGGATAACCCGATTTTCTTTGTACCTGGTTCACCTGAAATGTGGGATTTGAACGAGTACAATCAACAAAAGGGATTCATCATTTTTGATACCGAAACAAATGAAAAAATCTTTTTTGAATCGAAAAATCGAAAAAAACTTAAAATTGAAATTAAAATTACCGAACCTGATTTAGTTGGAGCAAGACAGCAAATATTAAAGTTGATTGAAAGTATCGAAGTTACTGATAACCCAATATGTTACTTGATATTAGACATAAAGCATCAGCTTGAACTCGATATTCCTGAAATTGAGAATCAACTAATAAAAAAGGGAGCTGTCAAAGTTGTAACAAAAATTGTTGGTCAGAAATTATCGAGTTACAAAGATTTCTCAGGGTTTGATAGCACTATTGCTGAGATAGAATCAGAAATAATCTCAAAATGGGACAAGTTTGGCAAGATTCCACATGAAACCGAAAAGCTTTTAGACAAGATGAAATCTTGTCAAAACGAAGGTCTGTCAGATGATTTCAATGATTTTATAGATGGTTTCCTCGAAAGAATGATTGAAGGAAGCCCAAATGGTAATTAAAAAAATTATTTTGCAGAATTTCCGAAATCACAAATTGTTGGAAAAGGATTTCTCACGGGGAGTTAATTTGCTTTATGGACCAAACGGCTCAGGAAAAACATCAATTCTTGAAGCTATAGGTTATGCACTTTTTGGAGGGAAAATTCGTAGCGACAATCTTGCAGATTCTATAACTGAAGGAGAAAAGAAAGCTAAAATTTATGTCGAATTTTCAATAGATGATGATAATTTTGCAATTGAAAAGTCACTTCCTTCCGGATCAGGGAAACTCATTTCACTTGATAATACTCTTTTAAAAATTAATAGCACAAATGAAATTCAGCAAAAATTGCTTGAACTTATGGGTTTGAAGTTAAATTCTAAAGATTTTTTCACAAATATAATCGTGGCTTCTCAAAACAAGATTACCGACCTTTTTACAGGGACACCATCAGATAGGCGGAAAAGGTTCGATAAATTATTTGATACTGAGATTTATCGCCAGATTGCTGACGGAATGATTAAGGCATATATAAGTAATTTGGACAACCAAATTAAAGTCAAAACAGAAAGAATATTGGAGTTGAATTTATTAATTGTTGAACCTAAGTTGCTTGAAAATGCAAGAGATGAAGAGGCTAAGAAAAACAAAGTACTGGTAGAAAAAAAGTTAGAATTATCTCATAATCGAGAAATGTTAGAAAAAGAGATTGAGGAGCTGAAATATACTGAAAATCAGATTGAGAATAATGGTAAGTTGTTTGAAAATAATAAACTCAGGATTTCAGATTTACAAAATAATTTACTTAAATCAATTGCTGAACTGGAAAATTCTAAACAGGCAAAAATAGTCGTTGATAAATCTAAAATGGGTTATGATAAGTATATTTTGCTTAATAATGAAATTAAAAATTTAGATAATGAAATAGTTAAACTTGAGAAAGTAAGCAGCCAAACTGATATATTAGATAAGCAATTTTCAGAAAACGAAAAGGTGATTAGTAATCTAAAAACTGAATTATTATCAAAGAGCGAAAGATTAGGTGAATTAAAATTTGAACATGAACATATTTCTAAGTTGATTGATAAAAATCAAAATGAAGCTTTGCAACTAAATGAAAATTTAGAAATTAAAACATCTGTTTTTAATCAATTAAAATTTCTTTTCAACTATATCGAATCAACCGAAAATACTATTAATAAATACTATCAGGATATTGAAGTTATAAAAAATAGAATCGAAGTCAACGAAAAAAATATTACTGACTCAGAGAAATTATCAATCAAATCCACCGAAATACAAATTGAAATAGAAAAACTCAAGATTAAAATTATTGAAAAAGAAGGCTTGAAATCAAAAAAATCAGAAATTCTTACACGTATAAATGATAATGAAGAAGCCCGCAAAGAATTAGCAGGAGGGTCATGCCCCTATCTGAAGGAAAAATGCCTTAACATAAGTGGCGGAAGCTCATCAGCTGAATATTTTGACATTAAAAATAATCAACTGCAAAGTGATTTAGAACTACTTGAAATTGAATTAATTAAGCTGGTTGATATCGAAAATAAAGATAAAAATTTTAGGAAAGAGCAATCTCAGATTGAAAAATCAATTCAGGATAATGTCACTTTTCAGAATCAAATTGAAAAACTGAAATTTGAGATGTTGTTGATTGAGAAAAATATTGAGAAGTATAATCTTGAACTATTACTTACTTTTTCTGAAAATCAAAATTTCTTCAAAATTAATAATTTTCAAATAAGTAATAATAACTCTATTGAAATAAAAGATTTATTAAGTAAAATTCATATTGAAATTGATAGAATTCAGAATAATATTGATTCCAATAAAATTGACTATCAAACAAAAGAAAGTGAATATAAAATAAAATTAAATTTAATAAATGATATTGAACGAAGAATTTCTGTGATTGATTCAGAAATTGATAATATTACAACAAATCAGGAAAGTTTATCAAATAAAATTGAAATTAATAGAGTAGTTACTGAGCCAATTTCAGTTTATAAAGTCAAATTAGCCGAGTTGAAATCAGAGCAGGAAGTGCTCAGAAATGATTTTGAAGACTATGTTTCCAATTTAAATTCTTCAAATCAAATCAATAGATTTGAGGATGAAATCAGAGAATTTGAAGGTAAGCTTGTTAATCTACAGTCTGAAAATGAAAAACTTATAATACAAATAGAGAGTTTAAAATCACATTTTAATAAAGATAAATTGGCTTCTAAATCAGATTTAATTGAAAAATTGAAAACTGAAATTGATGAATTTGAAATAATTTTTACAAATTCTGTGGTTGAATTAAGTCGCATTAATTCTCAAATTGAAATTAATGAAAATAATATCAAATCCCGTGATGAATTTATTAATTTAATTAATCAACTAAACAAAAAGAAATATCTTACGGAGATTTTGAGAGATAACCTCAAGTCAATGGGGCAAATAATAGCAAACAAAATAATTGAGCGGATTCAAGCATCTGCTACAGAAAATTATCAAATGATCAGCGGTAGAATTGAAGAAATTATATGGAAATCTGATGAAGTAGATACTTATCAGGTCGCATTGAAGTTGAAAAATGGTTTACTGAGAAATTTTGAACTTCTATCAGGTGGTGAGCAAATGATGGTTGCAATTTCATTACGCTCTGCCATGAATTCTATGCTTTCAAATTCTAAATTTGTAATTTTTGATGAGCCGACAGTAAATCTTGATGTGGAAAAGAGGCGTGCTTTATCTGAATCACTAGGCTATATCCTACAAAAACTCGACCAGGCAATTATTGTAACTCACGATGATACTTTTGCAGAAACAGCAAATAATATCATTGAACTGAGTTGATTTGACGACTGATTTCATAAAGAAGTATTCCGGAACTTGCCGCTACATTCAGTGATTCTATTTTATTGCTTATTGGGATTTTTATAATTGTATCGGAAATATCAATAATATATCTATCAATACCTTTAGCTTCATTTCCAAATACAAGTACAAATTTTTTGGGAAACATCAATTCAGAGAAATTTATTGATTTTTCGTTGATTTCTGCTGAAATTATTTGATAGCCTTCATTTTTTAAGTATTTTAGAGTATTAACTGTGTATTCGGTGAAGCGATGTCTGAGGCTGAAAATTGTTCCCATTGAAACTCTTACCGCCCTTCTTATATATGGTGAACTTGTTGATTTATCCGTAATTATTGATTCAAATCCAAACGCTGCTATATTTCTTACAATAGAGCCTACATTTTCAGAGTCAACAATATTATTTAAAAATATAATTCTATCTCCAAGCTTATCTAAATCATGATTTTCAGGTTTCTCAGCTAATGCCATCACACCGGTATGCATTCTGAAACCAATTATTTCATTAAGAATTTCGTTGTTTGCAGTGAAAATATAAATACCTTTTCTTTCTGAGATTATACTATTATGTTCATAAATAAATTCCTTTCGAGCCAGTATTGAATGTATTTTGAGTGAAGATTGCAGTAATTTCATTACAACTTTTTCACTCTCAGCAACAAAGAGGGAATTACCATGATTATCTGCAAGATTATCCCTCATAGATTTATATGATGTTATCCTGCTGTCATTTATATTTTCTATTTGAATAATTTGCATCATCTGTTGACAGTCATTTTTCGTGTCAGGCGGGTTGTTGGAGTTGATAATTTGTATATATAATTTCCAATTGGAAGATTATGAATATTGAATTGTACCTGATATTCGCCGGGTATGATAATATCATCAAAAATAGTTCTAACTTCATTACCCAGCATATTAAAAATTGATATACTATGCCTTCCGGTTTCAATAACAGAAAATTTGACAGTTGTTTCAGTTGAAACAGGGTTAGGGAAGTTTTGACCTAATCTTAACCGCCCGTAATTCCCAATAAGTCTGACACCATTTTCATAGCACAGGCTATCGAGATAAAATGCTCCATCATATGTCTGAATTTTCATATTGCTGTTGCCAATTGCTTTTGGATTTGTTAATATTAGTTCTGTACTTTCAGCATTGCCTAAAGTAGCTAAAAAATTCAAATTTAAAGTATAAGAATTTTCATTACCGTTAACATTTACTGCTGTATATGTTAAATGTCTTTTGCCGTCAGACTTGATATATCCCTCGAATTCATCATCTAATGGTACAATCAGAGTTGGATTAAAAGCTAAGGTAAATTTGTATCCCTCAACATCAGGTAAATTAGTTCCGTTAATCGAAAATATTTCAATGGGTACAGTAATTGTATCACCAGGCTTAGCTGAAACTTCACCAGCACGAATTCCAACTCTGGGCTGACCGTCAGTAATAGCAGAAAGGAGAATAGTTCGGTTTGTGTTACATACATTCTTAAATTCAGCAATTTCAGCATATTGAAAACCAGAAGCACCTCCATTAAAAGTTGCAAAGACAAAAGACTTCTCCTGAGGCAATGTAATTGGAGGAACTATCGAATCTATACTGAAATTACCCCTAATTTCAGGTAATTCCCACCTTAATTCAATATTTCCTGTGTTTATAATCTCAAAAATGTACTGATGAGTTTCATTCTCAAGCAGCTCATCAATTTCAAGTCTATCATCTGATAATTTGAAATCCGCAATCCCGAAAAAACCATTTAATACAACATCAAATATACCATCATTCAAATTTCCATCATTTGTTTTTAGTCTGAATTTATCTGTATAATTTCCAGATTTTAATGGTCTAAAACCAAACTTTACTAAAATTTCACTGTCGGCATCAATTTTGTTTAATAAAATATCATCTTCAATAAAAAACGAAGTATTTTCATCAATAAATTCAAATGAAGATATGATTAGGGGGGTTGTTCCTGCATTTTTGATTTTTAAGTTTTGATATATTGTATCGGTCCAGCAAAGAATATCCGGGAAGTTGATTTCGCTCCCGGCTTCAATTCTTGCATCGCTTGGACCGACATAGGCAGCGAGAATGAGAGTTTTCACATTTCCGCAAGTATCAATAAAAGAAATATTTTCCGAATAAAGTCCCTCTGATACAGTCCCTGAAAATCTTACTAAGACTGATGCTGTGTCACCAGGATTTGTAAATTGAGGCTCTATACTTTCAATGGAAAAATGCTCAGAAGGATCAGGAATCTCAAATAATCCGGAGATAGTTCCATCATTAATCAGTTTTAAAGTAGAAAAATCTTCGGTTGATGTCTCAAATACATAAAAAGATAAATTTGATGGATGAAGTTTATAATTACTAATTTCTTTGCGAATATTGATTCTAATGTTATTTATTGTAGATTTATCAGCATTTATATCAGAATTTATTATAATTTCTGTTTCAAAATTTCCCGCAAGCGAATTTGAAAAATTGAGCAAAATACTGGTAGAATCTTTTTCAATAATTTCAAAATTTGTATTACTCAAATCAATTTCAAATGAGTCATTACCTGATTCGGATAATTCAATGGAATTGATTCTAAGTACTTCATTTCCAATATTTTTAATCCATATTTCCTGACTTGCTGTATTTTCGCAAACAATATCACTCAGACTAATTTCAGAAAGGTAGTTAATTTGAGGAGCAGCTCCGGCACCACTTAGTGTGACGAAATCATTCCCAATTTTTCCATCATAAACTACATCAAAAACAGCACCTGACATTGCAAATGAACTTGGATTGAATACCATTTCAACCGACTTTTGATTTCCGGAAGGAATAAATCCGGGTGAAAATCCAACAGTTTGGTACTGATTGTCAGGATTAAGGATTGGGGAGATACTTTCAATGTAAATGTCACTTGTGCCTAAATTTATAATATTAAATCTAAAGATATCTGAATCAAATCCAATTTTCACAATTCCAAAGTCATGTACTGCAGGTGAAATTTCAATCAATTTATCTTCAGCATAACCAAACAGAAATGACCTGTACTCCCTTAAACCACTTAGAAATAATAATGTATCCAACTTCGAGCCACTTGATTCGGGATTGAACCTGATCATGAGGTTAATTGAATCACCGGAATTAAGGCTAACAGGAAAAAGCGGCATTTCTGATGATATGCTAAATGAGCGGCTTGCACCCCTTATGATAATTGTATCAATATAAATGGGGTATGAATTGGGGTTTTTAATAATCGCTGTTATGTTGGAATCAATTGCATCGCCAACCCTCAAAATCGGAAAATTCACATTTTTGCTTGTTAGTGTTGGATTAACAATTGACCAAACACTGTCGGAGACATCTTCCTGAAGAGTAGGACGGCTAAATGGAATATCGTCAGGAGTCCAGATGAATACTTCGCCCTGAATTGTCGAACTTGCAATTCTGCCTCCATCGTGCCGCCATTTAATATTATTTACCATATTATTGTGTCCGGTAAAAGTATAAAACTTATTTCCGGTACCGGGTTGCCACAATGAAACAGCAGAGTCAGCAGATGATGATGCGATAAATTTTGCAGCTGGGTCCCAGGCTAGTGCGTTTACAGGCTTTCTGTTATTTACAAAACTTGTTAAATTATTTCCTGATGAGACATCCCAAACTCTTATGATTTCATTCATTGACGATGTTACTATAACTGAACCTAAAGGATTAAACCGGACTGAATTTATTCTTTGGTCACTTGCTTTAATATGGGTCACTTGGTCTGTCGTCAGGTCTATTACTCTGACAAATCCATCATCAAATCCAACTGATAATTTACTACCGCTTTTGTCCCATTCAACAGATGTTATTTGATTTGAATAGGAATATATTTTTGAAGCAGTAGCAGATGGAAAATCAAACAAAAATACTTTGCCGGATTCTGTTGCAGCTGCAATGAAATTATTTTCCGGATTCCAGTCAACAGAAGATATTATCTCTCCATCAACTGTGATAGATGATTCCTCGAATTCATTATCAATATTTCTAAAGCTAATTTTGTTGCTGTTTGCTGTTATAAAACAGTAATAATTATTCAGTGAACTTACATCAAAATCTTTTAATTCACTAATTCCACCTATTACTGTCCTTATCGGCTCTCCGGTTGAGGCATTCCACAACCTTATAAAACCATCAGTGCTACCAGTATAGATTTCATTGAGGTCATTCCGCCAAACTAATTCGACAACATTCCCAAGAATACCATTCAATGATATGATATTACGGCTCAAATCATATTTTGAAAGTTGACTAACATTTAAAAGGCAATTATTGCTTATTGTATTCGGAATATTTCTCCATACAAAACTATTACCGAATGCAGAATTTGTTATTTTATTCCAAGTACTGCCTCCGTTTGTACTGTATTCGATTTTCACTGTATCGCTTGGCAAAGTTCCTTCCCAAGTGATTGTATAGTATGAGCCTGCAGGCAGTGACTCCCCACCGTTCGGAGCTGTCACTCTTATTGTTTTATCAATTTCAAGTAGTCTGTCCGAGCCTCCTGCCAAACTGACTCTTCCGGCATTGCAAAAGCTACCGTGTATCTCAATATCTCTGAAAATATATGATGAATCTTTTGGTAGGAACTCAATTGTAATTGTTTTAGATTCCCCATTTCTGAGAAGAAAATTTTTTGGTTGAGTTGTAACTCTAAAATATTCATTATCAATAAATTCATCAATTTGAATATCGCCATTCAATGCTGTAAGACTTATATTTACAGTAGGTTTGGCTGGTGGGAGACGAAGCCCGAAATAATGATATTTTGGTTCAATTAAAAGTCTTGGGTGATTATATTCAGGAATTTCAATTTGCAGATTTCTGCTAATACCATATTCAGTAAAATTTAGATTTAAAATATTATCTTTTTGACAAGTGAATGATTTATATGAAATTGTACAAGCATCTTGAAATTCGGCAAGATATAAAAATCCCTTAACAGCTGAATTTAAGGCGTCATTATTAATAATTTTTCCTAAACTGAAGCCTGATGTTGATTCAGAAAGTTGTTTTATGATTTGTGATGGATTAAAATCAAGTGCAATAGCATTTAAACGAATATTATTTTGAATAAGTTGATTCCTTAAAGTATTCAGATTGCCGGATTCTGAACCATTGCTTATCAATAGAATTTCTTTTCTGCCATTTAACTTTTTTAGAATTTCTATAGCACCTGTTGTTGCATTTGCAAGGGCGTTAGTAATATCATTAAAACCTGAATTCGGAATATCATCAGGAAAAAATATTTCATCAAAATTTGAGTTGAAATCTGAAATGAAATAATTCTGATGGTTAAAACCCATAATTCCAATTTTGAGATTATTTAATTCAACATCCTGAAATATCTCAATTAACGTATTTCTCACTAAATTTGCATTTCTATTTAGCATTGAAGCGGAGTAATCAATTAGAATTAATATATTTACCTGCTCATCGGAATTTGAGATGAAATTGCAGTTACTTGAAATGATTTCTGATTGTTTAGCATTTTCGCTGATTATTAGATTGTTGGTGCCAAAGTTCTGAGGTAGATTGTTATTAATTAATATGCCGTTAATTTCAACAGAAGGATATTTACTGTAGTCTGTTTTGAAATGATAAAAATCATAAGCAATTGATATTGAATAATTTGACAATATCAAAATTACAAAAATCAACAAAGGTGATTTTAGATATATCTTTTCCAACAACAGTTTCACTTTTTAAATTTAATAAACGAATCACAAAATTATAATATAGACAATTACATCATTAAATTGTTACAAAATTAGCACAATCCACATAAAAAAACAACAATAATGCAAGAATATACCAACTTTTGCTAATATTTAAATAAAATATTTGAAAAAGATAAATTATTTTTCATATTTTTGAAATGCAGAAAAATGCAAATTAAAGTATATTTTCAGTATTCAAGTTAGATTGCCATGAAATACATATTTTTTTTATTGATAAGCACTGGTATAGCTTTTTCTCAGGAAAAAGTAATTTTTGATTTGGATAGATGTATAAATTATGCAATCAAAAACAGTCCTGGTGCTAATTCAGCAAAATCGTCATACAAAGCAAGAACAGGCAGAATCAATGCATTCAAAGCCGGATTTTTACCGCAGATAAATTTGAGTGTTTCCATTCCCGGATTATCACGTGAAATTATTCCCGTTCTTCAACCTGATGGTTCTGAGTTTTTCCAGCCGCAGAGTCAGTATTTCGGCTCCGGTGGTATATCTTTGTCGCAAAGAATTGCGGCACTTGGTTCTGAAGTTACACTTATGTCCGGGCTTTCAAGGATTGATGCATTTGGAACAAGGGATTATTCAATTTGGCGAACTACTCCGGTAATGCTTTCATATCGCCAACCAATTTTTGCATACAATCAAATGAAATGGGAAAATAAAATACAGGATATTGCTCAGCAAACAAATGACTTTGAATATTCTGCTGAAATTGAGAGAATTTCGATGAATACTACACAAAAATTTTTTGATTTATATATTGCTCGTATGAACTTGCAAAATGCAGAGCAAAATGTCGGTGTTAATGATACACTATATACAATTTCCAAAGGTAGATTTGATGTTGGTAGAATTGCTGAAAACGACTTGCTGCAGAGCGAACTCGCTTTTCTGAATGCCAGAAATTCCTATGAGCGGGCTCTGCTTGATTATCGCCAGGTTATGGAGGAGTTTGCCGTTGAGCTTGGCTTGCAGAATAAAGTTGATTTGCAGGTTCAGCCGCCATTATTTGTACCGAAACTAAACATTGATGAAGAATTTGCAGTTAGCCAGGCAAAACAGAATAATCCTGATTTTTACAATTTCGAAGTGGATAAGCTTCGTGCCGAGATGAATTTATTGAATGCCGAAAGTAATAACCGAATTAATGCAAATCTGGTTGCTTCATTCGGTCTGAATAACAGCAATGAGATGCTGAGAGATGCATATCAGGAATTGCTTCAGCAGCAACGATTTGATATTTCACTTCAAATACCGATCTTCAGATTTGGCAGGGGAGAGGCTGAGTTAGAAGCTGCTCTTGAAGATAAGAGAAGAACAGAAATTAACACTGAACTTGCAAAAACAAATCTTGAGATTAATGTCCGATATCAGGCACTTAGACTGAAGCAGCTAATTCAACAAGTTGAAATAGCCGCTAAAGCTGATACAATTGCAGCACGGAGATTTGAAGTAGCAAAAAACAGATACTATATAGGCAAAATTGACCTGAATTCTTTCTTTATTGCTCAGAGTGAAAAGGATTTAGCTTTTCAATCATATATTCAGCTTCTCAAATCTTTCTGGACTGCATATTATAATCTAAGACGTCTTACTCTTTATGATTTTGAAAGATCAAGAATTATTTCTCATTCTATTAATTAAATATAACTTTTTTATTAGTAGAAATGTCGAATTCAAAAAAGATGTTTTTTGCGTATTATTGAATAATTATCAATAGATATTTTGCATTTTTTTATCGCCATTTCCACATTAACAAACAAGTATCTCTAAGTAATAAAATGATACTATGATTTTATAGATATGAAAAATAATATTTGGAGATTATAATTATTTTTGTTAATTTGTCATTTGAATTTGTACAGTATTGAAAATATTTATGGGGTTTAATTATGAAAACATTTTATTTGATTTTAATTGGTTTAGTGCTTAATGTTTTTAGCACATACTCCCAAAAGGAAGCATATAACTGGGATTATGGTGGCGACAATGTTATTACCTTTAATACACCCGACAGAGAACCTGAAATTCTTACAAATAGCATTTTAACAACTTGGGAAGGGTGCACTTCAATTTCAGATTCAACCGGTAAGTTTTTGTTTTCTTCTAATGGACTTTGGGTATTTAATTATATTGATAATCAAACAATTATGAAATTCAATGACGGTGTTTATGACCCAATTACTGAACAAATGAACGGCGGTATATCAGCCACTCAATCTTCAATTATCGTAAAAAAACCGGAATCTGACTCTATATATTATATTTTTACTGCTGGAAGTAAAACCACGCCGGCAGTATGTTCTGAATTAGGTTATAATTATTCAATTGTTGATTTACGTAAAAATGAAGGAAAAGGAGAAATAGTTGAATTAAATAATTTGCTTTATGCACCTTCTACAGAGCAACTTACTGCTGTTAGACATGGTAACGGTACAGATATTTGGATAATAACACATAGGGAGGAATCAAATATTTTCGATGTTTTTCTTTTGACCAAAGATGGTGTTGATACGCAAAACGTTGTTTCAAGTTTTGCTGGAACAAAATATTCAACTTATGATGGTATTGGATATTTAAAATCTAATTTACAAGGAAATTTGTTAGCAAATGCTGGTTTAAATTCTGGTAATCTGGAAATATTAACATTTGACAATCTGACAGGTAAAATCAGCTTATTATTAAACATTAATCTCGAACAAATAATTAATAAAAAAATTTATAACCTATACGGTGTTGAATTTTCTAATGATAATACAAAACTATATTTAGGTTGTTTTCACCTTGGATTTATTATACAAATGGATATCACCGATTTGAATATTGAATATATAAAGAATAATATTCATATTCTTGATAATATAAAATCAAGTTATGCTGCTCTACAAATTGCTCCAAATGGAAAAATCTATATATCATCACGCTTAAATAAACTTTATGTAATTAATAATCCAAATATAAAAGGTGATTCATGTGATTTATCATTTACACATGAGAAATTTACTTCAAATAAACTGCATGTCGGTCTTCCAAATATTCTTGCTGAAATTACCGACTTTTCAATTAAAATAACGACTAACACTGTATGCGTAGGTGATGATTTAATTTTAACTGCTAATCCACTTCCGGATTATACAAGCAATAAATATACATGGACATTGCCGGAAGGTTCAGAATTTGAAGGTAAAGTGATTGAAATATCAAATGCAAATTTGACACACTCAGGACTATATAAGATTAAAGTTAATATTAAAGGTAGTGTGTTATATGATTCTATTTATATTGAAGTGCACCAACCTTCTTTTGTTAAAATTTCAGGAAATTTATCCTTCTGCAAAAACGGCTCTACTACTCTAAGTGCTTACCGGAGTTCTGCTTACAATTATAAATGGTCAACAGGTGATACGACATTTTCCATAATTATACGTAATGAAGGTGAGTACCACCTGACTGTCGAAAATGAATTTGGCTGCAAATCTTATGATACTGTTTATGTAACATATAGCGAAGATTTGAGATATAATTTCATTGGTGAAGACAGAATTTGTACAGGCGATACATTATTTTTAAGCACAGATTTAACAGGTGATGATGTGCTTTACGAATGGTCAACAGGTGAAACTTCGCCGTCAATATTAGTTACAAAAGGTGGGAAATATATCCTTAAAGTGAGAACTGAAGCGGGCTGTGAAGGTATTGACTCAATTACAATTCAGGAATTTGAGAAGCCGGATGTAGCTTTTGAAAAGTCGCATTACCGGCTATGCGAAGGTGAAAGTCTGACAATTAAACCACTTGAAATCAACTCTGCTTACAATTATATATGGTCTGACGGAAACACTGAACCGGAGCGTACTTTCACACAAAATAGCGAACTATATCTGATTGCTATTGCCGAAAATAACTGCGCCGATACTGCACATATAAAAGTTGAATTTCTTGAGAATCCGGTCGCATCAATACTTGCAGA
This sequence comes from Ignavibacteriota bacterium, assembly GCA_019637995.1. Classification (NCBI taxonomy): domain Bacteria; kingdom Pseudomonadati; phylum Ignavibacteriota; species Ignavibacteriota bacterium. The sequence goes on along the minus strand of JAHBUQ010000001.1, from coordinate 1,170,906 downwards.
CAAAACCGAAGTATGCTTTGGCGAAAAAATTGTATTAACTTCGGAATATTTCAACCCTGAATTTGAATATTTGTGGTCAACGGGTGAAACAACTGAGAGCATAACTGTAACAGAATCAGGAGTTTACAAACTATTTGCTACAAATGATAATGTATGCTCTGATAGTACTGAAATTGAAGTGAAAATTCATCCTGATTTAGCACTTGAATTATTGGCAGATAATACAAAATTATGCTTCCATGACAGCACAAGCATATACCCCGCAAGCACTTACGCCGAATACTTGTGGTCATCAGGTGAAACTACGCCTGCAATTACCGTGAAAGATGCCGGAATTTATGAGTTGATTGTGAAAAATGAGTTTGGCTGTGCCGATACTGCAGAAATAGAAATTTTCAAATATGATGCCGAAATACAATTTGATAAAGAAAAATTAATTTTTGATGAACTTTGCGTCGGGAATTCAAAAATTGAAAATTTACAATTTAAAATTGAAACGGAAACAGAATTTACAATTTCCAGTATTACAACATCTAACAATTTATTTGAAATTGTCAATTATAATTCGCTTCTAAAAACATATAAGAACGGTGAAATTGTAAATATTGAAATTAGATTCAATCCACAAGATGCAGGTATATTTGACGATGAATTAGTGCTTTATTCAAATACGCCTTGTGAATATTCTAAATCAATCCCAATTTCTGCATCTGCTAAGCAAATCATTGAATTTTCGTTTGATGAAATTTATTCAGAAGCCGGTGAGTCAATTGAAATCCCGCTTTACGGACAAATCAAATGCCCGGCACCGCAAAATCTGACTACAGATTATGAAATTGAAATCGCAATTGATAAGGAATATTTTGCACCGGAAAGCGTGAAATTAGGCAGTATAATTCAGAATGAAATCATCGGCAATGAGCGGGTTCTCAAAATTGCATCAAACGGAGATTTCCGGCAAATAAAATCTGAAATTAATGTAATATATGGCAAAGCACTTTTGGGCAGGTCAGAGCCGACTCCAATCATAATTGAAGATGTGAAACTTGCGAAAAGCCGCTACGAAGCACTGTTTACAAACGGCTGGCTAAGTGTGGACGGCTGTGTAAATGACATTGCGACAATCCAGATGTTCGCCCCAACACGCATGTCTGTTTCACCTAATCCTTCTGGCGGAGAGTTGAAAGTCAACATCGGTACGCAGGAGGATGGCAGCTTCCGCCTTGTAATATTTGATGTTCAGGGTCGTGAAGTGTATCGCACAGAATTTACAAAATCCGACAAAACATTCGAGCAAAAAGACTACAACATCAACACGCAAAATCTGGGCAATGGCATTTATACAATCCACTTAACAGCCCCCTGGACACTGCTTAGGGAGCAGGTAGTGGTGGTGAGGTAGATAATTGTAACAAAATCGTTTTTTAGTTGTTATAGACATTATGAAGTTGTTTTTAAATAGAATAAAAAAATATTTTGGAGTTATATCATGAAAAGATTGCTACTTTCTGTAATTGTATCGCTATTAATGAGCAACAGTTATTTATTTGCTTCCTACTCTTTTCTGGAAAACAAAGGGCAGATTAGAGACAAAGATGGAAAAATCCGTAGCGAAGTTTTGTTTACAGGTGAGGCGAACAATTATACGATTTATCTCCGTAAAAGTGGCTGGAGCTATGTAATCAAATCTTATGACAGTACAGGATTCGAAGCCGTGAGGGTTGATGTGGAATTACAGAATAGCAAAGTATCTTTCAAAACTGAGACAAAATACAGACTTCCCGGTTATGATAATTTTATTATGAGTGGAAGCGAGTTCATTTCAAATGTATATAGCTATCAGGAAGTTGTGTATGAGGGTATTTATGAAGGTATAGATTTGAGGTTTTATTATGATGAAGGCAGTTTGCGGTATGACTATATCGTTCATCCGGAAGCAGACCCCAAGAAAATCAGTATGGAGATAATTCATTCTGATAATCCGAAACTTAATGATGATATGAAACTCATTATCCCTACTTTACTTGGAGATATTAACAAGGAAGCTCCTTTTACATACCAAATTATTGACAACAGGAAAGAAGAAATAAACAGTAATTACGTATTAAACGGCAATATTCTAAGTTTTGAAACAGGCGATTATGACAACTCTAAAGAACTTATAATTGACCCCGTTACTCTCGTGAGTGCCAAACTAAACAGAATTAAATCATTATACAGATTTGACAGATTTCCTTATGACCCAATTTATTACAGCTTTTCACTTAATTATAACAATGTAAAAAGACTAAGCGATAACTCCATGTTTCTTGTTACAAATGATGTCAGGGACAGTGAGTTTATTGAAGATGCAAAATTTCGTACAAAAAAACATATTCGACATTCTGCACGATATACTGATTTTTTACCGGCTGTAATTTACAAGTACAATCCGGAAGGCGAAAAGGAATGGAGTACATACATTTATGAGAAATATAATTTTGTCATATCATGGGATGCGACGGACAGTATAGCTGCAATCTATTCACAATCTTACACATATTACGATAGTACATCATTTTTTTATGATAGAGAGGCAGTATTTGTTAGTATGTTCGATATGAAAAGCGGATTGCTTCTTAACCGTTTTGAACTCGAAAAACCCGACGGAATTAAGCAATTCAAACATACTTACATGGATGGCGAATTATTCTTCAACATGGTTTCTGACGTTAACAATAATTATAATGAGTTTATATTACGTAATAATCAATTTGAATGGAATATTAACAAGTCATACGAAAAAGTTCTCTATCTGAAAGATAGTACAATTTCACTTATAGCTTTAGGACAGTATCAGGGCAATAACGACACAGTTTATGATTACGGCTTGTTTCTTCAGAAATATAATCTGAGTGGTGAGCTTATTTATAACCATGAAATCAAACGTAACAAAATCTATCTTGTCGCAAACAGACGGCAGGTTGACTTTTCAAAAAGCGACTTTGGATGTAGCAGTATAACCATGGATTATAAAACTGTGTGTTTTTTAAATGATGGTTCGTTTTTAACAATGAATCAGGAAATAAAAAATAAGGAAAAATTTAAACAAAACCAAAGTTTCTATGACGTATATTACAACATATATGATTCAGACGGGAAACTTATTTTTACATCCGAACAGGATAATGATTTCAGATTTCTTTTTGAGAAATACGGGGGTAGAGATTCTCTAAGAGAAGGTTATGGTTGGTACCATCCCTACACAATATATCATATAGACAGTAGTAAAAACATATATCTAACAAAAAACTTAGGTAAGAATGATATTTTATGGAAAAAGTACAAAGACAGAATTAAGGTTAATCCATATAATCCGAATCCTGATAAGGGGCAACCCTGTCTTATGAAATTCGATAGCACAGGAAAACTTTTATGGCTAAGTCAGTTCCTTAAATTTCCTGATAATTATACAATTAGTAATTTGAGGGCAACCTCTGGTAGTAGTTATACACGTTTTAATGAAAACGGTGAATTGGAATCTTATTTTGACTTATTCCTAAGGGAGCAGATTCAATATCCTTATTTAGAAATGAATGATAATATACATCATAACACAACAGTTCACTTTAATACAACAATGAATACCGGTACGGAGCTGATAATGAGTTTAGACAGCATAGGTAATATATTTATACAGAGATTTATAGATTCAATGGAGTACCGCTCACACCCCACATCCAGGCGGCTTGTGGTAACAAAAATGTCACCGGATGGTGATGTCATCTGGCAGGATACAGCGGCTCTTTATATAAAATATGATAATCTCCATGAAAAAACAAGAAAATTTCAACTATTTGAAATTAAGAGTTCTCGCATATTCAATCATGAACTTTACTTAGACTACTTTGTTTCAAATGTGGATGAAATGACCTATATGCAGGACAGCAGTAAATATGCTCTTGATGATTTTTATCCAATAGAATCATATACACATATTCTTCCTGATTGGAATACCATAGATCCGAAATTGAGTACAAATGCACTTTATGACCTGATTACGTTCCGTTTTAAGCTTGACGACAGCAAACTTGTGAGTGTAACACCAACCAAAATACAAATCAGTGATACAATATGCGTAAACCACGAGACATTGTTCAAGGTAGAAGTTAGCAACGAATGGCACTCACAAATGGAATTTGAGCCACCGCACTTGACAGGAGAAGGATACAGAATAGTACCAAATGAAGCATTCACACTTCAGGCGGGTGAAAAGAAGGAATTTACTATTATCTTCGCACCCAAGCAGCATAAAACTCATACAGGTAGTGTAGTATTTAAGCAGAATAGTATTTCAGATTTCAGCCATACTGTAGAGTTTAGCGGAGTAACCAAAGCCGTGATAATTGAAACAGATTTGGTCTGGGATTTGGGAACAATACTGATTAATAATACAGCATCCGGTATATTCAGAATTTACAATAACGGTGATGTTGCTTCATGGATACAAGCAATAAAAGATTTACCAGCACCATTCAAACAGATTTCACCTGAACAAACGAGCAATTTCATAAAAGGCGGTGAATACCTTGATTATACGATAGAGTTTACTCCAACAGTTGCCGGAACATTTGAGTACAAATATAAAATTTATGCCGGAACGGGCTGTCCTGACACACTTGAGGTAATCATCAAAGGTAAGGGTGTAACAGAAAGTATAGTAATTAATGCAGATTCACTTGACTACGGCTATTTGTATTTTTGTGAGAATAAAACAGATACTATAACGATTGAAAATGTAACCAACTTGCCTTTGACATATAATTCATCTCAAATAATCGGTTTAAATGCAGATAACTTCACTATTCTTGAAAAGCCAAATGATGGTGAAATTCTTATCAGAGGTAACCCCGCAAAATTTGTTATAGAGTACAAACCGCTTGCTCCTTATGGTAATAAATCTGCAATATTAGAAATTATTACATCTGAAAAGACACTAAACTGTCCTCTCAAAGGCGAATATGCAGAGATTGATATTTCAGTAAATGATATTGTTATGGGTATCAGAAATCTGAACGTATTATACGATACTGTGCTTACAATCAGAAATAATACAAGAGATAATTTCACACTAAATAATATTATAATTGGTGATAACAGAGTAACATTAGCAACAGCACTTCCGATTGAAATTCCCTCAATGCAGGAAATAGAAATTGAATTAGAGTTATCATCATCAATAACAGGTGAAATCAATACTGATATAGAGTTTATTTTCAGTGGCAGATGTTCACCGGATTTAACAAGTAATTTGGTTTGCAAGTTTGATTCCTCAAAAGCTGAAATAACCGGAATAGACTTTGGAAAAGTGCCTTGGTGCGAAGAACTTATTGATAGTCTCCGCATCTATAATACAGGAAATTCGCCTGTTCAGGTAACTGGTTTTTCGTTTATAGAAAATGATGGTAGTTTTGAATTCGTGGATGTTTTAACATTACCTATTGAATTGGTGTCAGGGAAATATATAGCTGTTGCAGTGCGGTATTTACCACAAGACAAAGTGAAATCTCAGAATTTCGCAAAAGTCCGGGCTAAACTGATGATTGATGGCTCTGAAAGAAATTTTGATGTCGAAATAATAGGTGAAAGGGTAATCCCCGAACTTGAATACTTAACGGTAATAGATTTTGGCAAATTAAAACCGGGGGAAATCAAGAATATTAATTTTGAAATTTTGAATAGAAGTGAAGAAATTGAAATTTCAGAAGTAAAAACTCTTACATCAAATTTCAGCATTTTATCATTTACTAAAGCAATCTCCAAAAATGAAAAAGGATTGATTAATATATCATTTTCATCTGAAATAATAGGCGAATATGCCGATGAAATGACTGTATATTTTAGACTTGGTGATTGTGAAGATTCAATCAAAATTGCGCTTAAAGCAGATGTCAGCCGATTAATGACAATTTGGGCAAATCATCACACTTCTGAAGTTGGAATAAAAGGTTATGAAATTCCAATATTTGCAGATACAGATATTGGAGCACAAATAAGTGGCAAGAAATATAAACTCAATTTACGATATTTACCTGAATTATACTACAACGTATCAAGTCCTGACGCTCAAATTCTAAGTAAAACCCCTGATGGTAATTATGAAAGTATGGTCATTGAGAATACTTTCCCAGAAATTACAAGCACAGAAACTGTACTTTTCCATCTGAAAGGTGATGTATTATTTTCACCAAGAATGACCACCCCAATTCATATTGAATTTATCGAAAGTGAAGCATCGCTTTCTATTACTACCCGCGACGGCTCACTGACACTGGATTCCTTATGTCAGGTGCCAATTCGTGGGATACAGCAGTTCGCCCCAACACGCATGTCTGTTTCACCTAATCCTTCTGGCGGAGAGTTGAAAGTCAACATCGGTACGCAGGAGGATGGCAGCTTCCGCCTTGTAATATTTGATGTTCAGGGTCGTGAAGTGTATCGCACAGAATTTACAAAATCCGACAAAACATTCGAGCAAAAAGACTACAACATTAACACACAAAATCTGGGCAATGGCATTTATACAATCCACTTAACAGCCCCCTGGACGTTGCTTAGAGAGCAGGTGGTTGTGGTGAGGTAGGAGATGTTGTATAATAATATGGAACTTATTCGTTTAAAAATATGAGTAACTGATTGCTAATAAGAAACAGAGGAATTACTACAATGGTTAAAGAGTCTATTATAAAAATGATTCAAGAGTATATATCTGATTTGAATAACAATAGTATAAATCTTTCTAAAGTATTACTTTATGGAAGTTATGCAAATGGAACTGAAAATGCAGATAGTGACATAGATTTAATGCTTGTAGCTCCGGAATTTGATGAGGATAGAGATAAATATCTTGGTATAATTTGGAAATTAACAGCAAAATCAAATTATAAAATCGAACCATATCCCGTAGGATTAAAAAGATTTATTAATGATAAAATATCGCCTGTTATTCAAAATGTAAAACAAAATGGCATTGAAATCTCAATAAAAAATAATTAGTGTGTCTTAATTGCGGCAAGGTAACACCCTGGACACTGCTTAGGGAGCAGGTAGTGGTGGTGAGGTAGGATAAATATTATATTCTTCCAAATCTCCTGATAATAATTTCACCCACCTGATAGCTATAATTAGCTATCAGGTTGATAGCTGATTAAAACATATCATATATGAAAACTTCATAAATAATTATTGCTTAACTTGAAATTAATTGATAATACATCAAAAATTTTTATTTAAATATTATTTTAGATAAAATAAATTAAGCATTTGTAACGACTTAATTACAGTTAAAATAAAGGAGCCAGTTTTCAGTTTTTTAAGAAGTGAATATGAGTACTTAGAGCCTCGAAGTGAACCGTTAATCAAAGAATCAACGGGGTTAGGTGGTAAGGTTTTGGTATTAAATCAAAGTTATGAGCCTGTAAGTCTTTGTTCGGTCAGAAAAGCAATTGTGCTTTTGCTTCTTTTCAAAGCGGAGATGGTTGTAGAAAGAAAAAACAGAACTATCAGGACAATCAATAATTATTTTCCATATCCAAGTGTCATTAAACTAATGACTTATGTAAAAATTCCATTAAAAAATGTGGAACTGTCCCGTAAAAATGTTATTAAACGTGATGGTAATCGCTGCCAGTATTGCAATAAGAATAGTATCGAAATGACTATTGACCATATTATTCCAAGGTCAAGAGGTGGTGTTGAGTCATGGGAAAATCTTATAACTGCTTGTGTACGTTGTAATAATAAAAAAGGCAACCGAACTCCTGAAGAAGCAGGGATGCCTTTATTATCAAAGCCAAGAAAGCCAAATCATATTGTTTTTCTTAAACAGCACATAGGTAAACTTGAAGAATCATGGAAACCGTTTCTATTTATGGAGTGATATTAAGGTTAAGCGCTCTTAAAACCAAGTATTTCCTTAACGAATTTTCTTATAATGGGCTCAATTTTAATTGAAATATACGCAAAAATAACTCCTGCTATAATATCGACAACATAATGATATCTCAAATAGATTGTTGCAAAAATCAAACTCATTGAAAAAATGAATATTGGGATTCGAAATTTTGATTTATTCTTAAAAACAAAATATACGTTTACCAGTGTTATCATTGTATGACCACTTGGCATGCAGTCTCTATTTACAAAATCAGCCGGATTAACAGCACCTATTGGAATTCCACCACCATTATTTACTATGCTTCGGAAAAATTCAGTAAGCAATAGTCCGGGCAGCTCAAGGCTTAATGTGGCAAAATCGTGAATAAAAAATCTCGGTCCTATTGCAGGCATAAAGAAATACAGCAAATAAGAAAGATAAAAAGCAAATAATATATTGCGAGCAAAAATTCCTAAACTTGCATTTTCTTTCCTGAAGTGAAGTTCGACACCATGAACTATCGGCATAACAAAATAAAGCATATAGCTGAATTGAAGATATTCAGTAAGTGGAGGATATGCAATTGCATATATCCATTCTGTAGGATTAACACCGAATAAAAACTTGTCCCATTCAATCAACGTCAAATCGTACAATTCAGGATTGATAATCGGTATGTAATTATGAATCTGGGAATAAATTACAAAAACTACCGGTGCTATATATACCCGTCGGAAGAGCATAAACTTCTCATTATTGCTGAATCTTTTTGTGATTAAAGAAATATAAACAACAAATGAAATAATAGCAATATTTCCAATAATAAGATAAAGTGAATGTCCTATATTGTTGAAGAAGATAACTGCCAAGAGTGTATAGAGAAGCAGCATTGACAAAGTGTAAATATCCGACATTGTAAGAGAATCTATAAGTCTTTTCATATTCTGTTCAAATTTGTGATTAATAACTCCAGCCATGCAATCCCAATAAAGGAACAAAACGAAATTCGCCATGTTGGCTGACATCATATTGATCTTTCGATAATTTGATGACTTTTTTCATGGTTTGTCCATTTTTATCACCGACAGGAATCACTATTATACCTTCGATTTTAAGCTGATTAAGTAATGTTGTCGGTATTTCCGGCGAGCCGGCTGTAACAATTATTCTATCGTAAGGAGCGTATTCAACAAGTCCAGATGTTCCATCGCCAAAGAAATAGTTGAATTTATAAGGAAAATCTTTAAAGGTTTGTTCAATATTGATTTTTAAATTTTCTATTCTTTCAACAGTAAATACTTCTGCACCTAAATAGGATAATATCAGCGCCTGATAGCAGCTTCCAGTACCAATTTCAAGAACTTTGGAGCCTTCTTCAATTTCAAGCAAGTCAGTCATTAAACCAACAGTTGCTGGTTGAGATATTGTTTGATTGAAATCAATTGGCAAAGCTTTGTCATCATAAGCCTCATCCCAAAGAGACTTTTTTAAGAAATACTCTCTTGGTATTGAATTTAGGGCAGATAAAGTAAGTTCTGAGATGCCTTTGTTTCGCAAACTGCTAACCAAAAATTCTCTTTTCTGCGGATTTAGTTTTAGAAAATTATTTATAATTTCATTAGTCATATAATCTGGAGCTAATTATACTGAAAAGTTGGTCATCAGGGATATTGATTATAAGTTCGCCGCCATCAGCCACTGTTACACCACCTGTTTCTTCAGAAACAATAATTACTAAAGTATCAACTTGTTCTGACAATCCTAGTCCGGCTCTGTGTCTGGTACCTAAATTTTTTGAGCCGTATTTTGTGACCGAGGTCAAAGGCAAAACACAACGAGCAGCAAGAATTATGTCGTTATTGATTATTACAGCTCCGTCATGAAGAGGTGATTTTGTATTAAAAATTGACATTAGTAATTCTTTTGAAATTGCAGCCTGCATAGGAACTCCGGTATCAACTGTCATCTGTACATTCTGTGAGCGTGTAAAGACTAACAATGCACCAATATGCTTAGCTGACAGTTCCTTGATTGTATCTACAATTTCATCTAAGGATTCAGAAATTTTTGGTTTAACGAATAATTTGAAAATTGGACTTCTTGTAATTATAAGAAGTAATTTTCGTAATTCCGGTTGAAAAAGTATTACAAATGCAAGAAGCCAAACATCTGATATTGTACGCAAAATCCAATTTAATGAGCGAAAATTAGATGCCTCTGTTATAAACTGTAAAGCGATAATTATGACCATACCAAATAAAATCTGAACAGCAACAGTATTTTTTAATGCTCTGTAAAGATAATAAAACAGAGTTGCTACGATAAAAATATCGAGCAAATCAAACATCGTTATGGTTAGAAATCCTATCTTAAACAGTTCCATATGTAACTATTGTTTATTATTATCTTTTATTTTTTGTTTTGTAACTTCTTTAGTGCTTGAGTCATCTTTCTCATAAGCTTTGACAATATCTGCTACCAAACGATGACGAACAACATCTTTGTTATCAAAATATACAAATTCTATGCCTTTAATATTTTGAAGAATTCTGTTTGCATCTATCAGTCCGGAGAGTTTTTTCAGAGGTAAATCTATCTGTGTAATATCTCCTGTTATAATTGCTTTGGAGTTAACACCCAATCTGGTTAAAAACATTTTCATCTGCATTGTCGTAGCATTTTGTGCTTCGTCCAAAATGATAAATGAATTACTGAGAGTTCTTCCCCTCATATATGCAAGAGGAGTGATTTCTATGATATTTCTCTCCATAAGAGTCTTTACTTTTTCAGGAGAAATCATATAGTGCATAGCATCTGTAAGAGGGCGGAGATAAGGGTCAATTTTTTCCTGTAAATCTCCCGGCAAAAAACCTAAAGATTCTCCGGCTTCTACAGCCGGTCTGGATAAAATAATCCTTGAGACCTCGTTATTTCTAAGGGCTGCCAAAGCCATTGCTACTGCAAGAAAGGTCTTACCGGTTCCGGCAGGACCAATCGCAAATACCAAGTCATTCTCCTCAACTTTATTTAAATAATCAAGCTGTTTAGGATTGCGAATTCTTATTGAATCTTTGACGCCCTGAAAAATGATTTGATTGATTGATTTGTTGTCTTTCTTTGGATCTAATTTACTATGATTACCGTCAATTAGTTCTATTACAGTCTTAACATCATCTTCAGAAATGTTCTTATTGCGTTTAATCATATAAAGCATTTCCTCGAAAATTTTTTCAATTTTGAGGATATCTTCCTGAGGTCCTTTGAGTGTTATGATATTACCTCTGACTATGATACCAGCTTTGAAACGATTTTCTATAAGATTCAGATGTGTGTCATTAGAGCCGAAAAGTGTTAACAGCTCCACATTATCAAATGCAATTTTCTTTTCTAATAATTCCATAGATTATTTTATATTTATAAATAAAAAGCCCTACTTCCAAATATGGAGCAGGGCTTCAAATATACTATCTCAGGTTCAGGAAGATTACTGAACTCCGCCTGCTTGAGCGTTTTCAGCTTGTGCTTCTTTCTTCATTCTCCAGTATTTACGTTCTGCTTTGAGCTCGTCACTGGATTTAGGTCCTTTAGCAGGAATCTGAAGAACCTGACCAGGGAAAATTATGTCAGGATTGCGAATCTGGTCAGTATTACCCTGCCAAATCTTTGGCCACATAAATGGATCTGAATAGATATCAATCTTACCTGCAATATTCCACAAACAGTCACGGTTTTCAGCCCAAGTACCAACTGTGTAAGTTGTGATTTTCTTTTCTCTGTACAGACCACGAATATCTTTTGCAAGAGCAATAATTTTATTGTAGAATTCCGGAATTAAAGAGATTTTACTAGCACGAAGTTCATTTAATTCATTTTCAAGTGCAACTACATCAGCTTGTCTTTCTAATAGAACTGCTTCGGATAGTTTCTGCATTGCACGTACTTTACCTTCAAGAACACCAAGTCTTTGGCGGTAAGCGTCAACATCAGCCTGAGTGGCACCAATAAGTCTTAAAATTTCAGCCTGACAATCAACAAGTTGTTTATTGACATCATCAAGATTGTTTTTTGTATCTGCAGATTTTTTATTTAATTCATCAAGTCTTGCTTGAAGAGCTTTAACGCTTGCTTCGAATTTTTGAATTCTTAAATCAGCTTCACCTTTAGTAAGTTCAGTATCAGGTTTACTGTCAGGTGGCAATACAGGTTGCTGACACGCAACTCCAAGCACTAACAGCGATAACAATAGGATATTAAATAGATTTTTCATGATTCCTCATTTTAATTGATTTGTTTCACATAGTGTTATTTAGATGGAGTATAATCAGGCCAAACATTAGGCCACTGAGCTAATTTCTGGATGATAAAATCCTTATCTTTGCTGCAGTCGTTAAGTTCTGCTTGGCGTGCCTTTATTTCGCCTTCAATTTTAGATATTTCGCTTTGTCTGGTGGAAATATCTGCACTTATCTGGCGTTCCTGTTTACGTAGTTCCTGCAAACGAGCAAGCTGGTCATCAGTAATCTTAGGTGTACAACCTGTAAAAGACATCGCTGAAAACATCATAATAGAGCTCATTCCGATTGCAGTTGCAACTTTTGATAACTTCATAGAGTCTCCGTAAAATTTAAGTTTATAAAAATTCTTGTCTAAATTAAAAACAATTTTGCAATTGTACTAAAATACAAATACAAATATGTGAAAAAAAATTATATAAAACTACTTTTTTTTATCAACAAGACATAATTTTAAGCATATTTTTAAATCAAACTATATTCAAATCAATTAAATTCAGAATAAATTTAGTTACATGAATAAAAAGTTACACTATAATTTAATTTATTTTTAAAAAAAAGCCCGACATTGTGAATGACGGACTTGTATTAAAAAATATTATATTTTTTTATATTTTTGTAGCTACAGATTTACCCTGTAAGAAGAGCATTAAATAATCACGGCTACCTGCTTTTGAATCTGTACCGCTCATGTTAAATCCACCAAATGGATGTACGTCCACGAGAGCGCCCGTACACTTACGGTTGATATATAAATTACCGCAATGGAATTCACGTTTAGCGCGTTCGATTTTTGCCTCATTATTAGTATAAACTGCACCGGTTAAACCATAAATTGTACCGTTTGCAATATCAAGAGCGTGGTCATAATCACGAGCTTTAACAATCGCAAGAACCGGACCGAAAATTTCTTCCTGAGCAATACGGGCATTTTCATCAATGTCTGCAAATACTGTCGGCTGAATGAAATATCCGTCCATTTCTGCTATTTTTGAGCCACCGTTTATTAATCTGCCTTCGCCTTTACCAATTTCGATGTATTCGAGGATAGTTTTTTCAGCTTTAGGGCTGATAACCGGACCCATACGGTAGTTATCTGCCGGTTCACCAACCTGAATTTTTTCAACTTCTTTCTGAACTTTTTCAACAAATTCATCATAGATTGCTGTATCAACTATTACGCGTGAGCATGCTGAGCATTTCTGTCCCTGAAAACCGAACGCAGAAGCTACTGTTCCGGCTACAGCAGAATCAACATCAGCTTCTGAATCAACAACGATAGCATCTTTGCCACCCATTTCAGCAATTACACGTTTAATCCATATTTGACCCGGATTAGTTTTAGCAGCACGTTCAATAATTCTTAAACCAACTTCCATTGAGCCGGTAAAAGAGATGAATCTTGTCAAATGGTGGTCAACAAGGTGGTCGCCTGCTTCAGCACCACTGGCTACAAAGAAGTTTAGAACGCCCGACGGAAGACCTGTCTGACGCATAATATCTGCAAAGAGCCATGCCATCATAGGAGTTTCAGATGATGGTTTCAATACTACTGTATTGCCAGCTACAAATCCTGCTGAGCTAATACCAGCCATAATTGCAAACGGGAAATTCCAAGGTGGAATACATACACCTACACCAAGTGGAATATAGAAATATTCATTCTTTTCGCCCGGATATGGGGTAAGTGGCTGCATCTGTCCGTAGCGTATTGCTTCGCGGGCATAAAATTCCATAAAATCAATTGCTTCGCAAGTATCGGCATCAGCTTCAGCAAAATTCTTGCCGGCTTCGGTTATCATCCATGCGTTGATTTCAAAACGACGCTGACGCATAATTTCTGCTGCTTTGAATAAATAGGAAGCACGTTCTTCAGCAGGAGTGTATTTCCAAGTTTCAAATGCTTTTGCTGCAGCTTGGATTGCATCTTCAGCGTGGTTCATTACTCCTTTTTGGAAAGTACCGACCACTTCGGTTTTTCTTGCGGGATTGTAAGATACAGTTTTCTTATCAGTATAAATTTCTTCGCCGCCGATTATGTTTGGATATTCCTTTCCGAGTTGCTCTCTGACAAAAGCCAGAGCTTCTTTTTGTTTTTGAATTTCCTCAGGGTTTTGGAAACTGAGAGGAACCATATTTTCAAATGCTGTCATAAATCACCAACTTTTTTTAAAATAGGACAATTAGTAAATGCAAAAATAATTAAAAATTTCTAATTTAACAAAAAATGTCGGATTTTATTCTAAAATATTTATTTTATTTGAGATTTAATCAATCATCAAATATAAAACAAAACTAAATAATAATTCAATACGTATTTAAAAAATAATTAGCAATAATAAAATTGTTTTATTTTAAATTTTATTTTTTTACAATTTTGTTTTTACTATAATTTTTATTTACAAATTAATTGGAACAATTATGTTGAGAATAATCACAACTTTTTTGACAATTTCTATATTCTTTTTTATTACATCATGCAGTGGTAGCAGTCAGACTCCAACTGCTGCAAATCCGGCAACTGATAATGTAAATTCTATTAATTCTTCCAGAGGTGAAGTCTTATACCAGTATACTCAAGCCAGGAATCACACCTATAATAATACTACAACCATATCGCTGACAGCAATAAAAGAACCACACATAGGTAGTGCGATAGCGATTGTTATTAATGGAAATACTCCGGGCGATTATCAACTTACTGATGAAACATATATAAGGTTGATATTTGGTGACCAGGATTTTAGGTCTGACAATGGCTCCGGAATCCTAAAAATTACTGATTATGGTCAGGTCAAATCAAAAGTTAAAGGAACATTTTCAGGAACATTTTCAAATGATAAAACAGGTGAAGTGATAACCGTAACAGCAGGAAAATTCAGTGCAGACCGCTTAACAGATATTACTAAGTAATTTTGGTTTTATTGTTTATTGATTTTTTATATTAAGATATTTCTGCTTGAAAATTGTAATAATGTTTGAAAAAGAAGTTTCGATACATTATTCATTTTAATGTATTGTATCATTTAAAACTTAACAAAAATTCAATTTAGCATTATAAACTCAAAAATATCTATGTAATGATAAGAAAATTTTGTAAATTTGCTTTTTTAAAAATGTTAACTGAGAAAAAAAGTTGGAATCATTACATGAATTTTGGCAATTAGCCGCACTTAGATTCAAGTCGCACCCTTGGCACGGTATAAATATCGGACCGGATGCACCTGAAATAATTACCGCATTTATTGAAGTACTGCCATCAGATACTTTAAAATACGAGATTGACAAAGAGACAGGTTACCTTAAACTTGACCGCCCACAGAAATTTTCAAGTATAATCCCGGCTCCTTACGGCTTTGTGCCTCAGACATATTGCGGCAGGAAGGTTGCTGAGCTTTGCAATCAGAGCAATAACCGTACTGATATTTTAGGCGATGGTGACCCACTTGATATTTGTGTTCTTACCGAAAGAAATATCGTTCATAGTAATTTGCTGCTTCAATGCCGTCCAATTGGTGGATTCAGGATGATTGACGGCGATGAAGCTGATGATAAAATCATTGCTGTTCTGAGGCAAGATGAAGTATATGCTGATTGGAAAAATATTGATGACGTTCCTACTGCTCTTATTACCCGTCTGAAACATTATTTCCTAACTTACAAGGATATGCCCGGACAAATCAATCAAAAATGCATCATAACCCATACTTATGGAAAAGATGTGGCTTTAGATGTCATTAACAGAAGTCGAGAAGACTACCGTAAGAAATTCGGGAAGCTCGAAAATCGCCTTGCAATTGCCGCAATGGAAGCAATCAATAAAGGGCAGGAAATGACAAAGTCAAGAAAGAAAAACTAAAATAAAAATGGCTGTTAATGTGAAAATTAACAGCCATTTTCTTAAGATGAATATAGTATTATTTGCTTATAACAAATGGCATCTGAACAGTTTGTCCATTAAATTTAACTGATAGGAAATATACACCATTTGCAAGATTTCCTGCTGAAAGTTCTTTCATATATAATCCTTCATTTGTGAATTGATTATAAATGTCAGATACTTTTCTACCGGTTTGGTCAATAATTGACATTTCAAGATTTCCTGAAACATCAAGTGTATATTCTACAGAGCTATTGTCAGTCACAGGATTTGGACTGATTTTTACATTTAATCCCTGAATTTTTGCTATACCATCTTTTACACTTGCAGGAATTTTGCCTTTTCCGGCAACAGGTACTTCGACAAGCCCTTCATCTACAGGGTCGTTTGTAAGCATTTGAATAATTGCTGCATAGTCTTTGCCTGCCTGAGGAGCAAACTTAATTTTTAAATCATGAGATTCACCGGGTTGAACTTCAATTGTAGGTTTAGTTACATTTGTATTATCTATAAATGAGAACTGAGCTAAATTTTCACCACCTGACTTTGAGTCCCATGTAATGCTGAAAATTCTAAGTACATTTGAACCGATATTCGAAATTTTCAATGTTTGAACATCATCATCAGTTACTTCGACTTCACCAAAATCAATTGATGTTGAAGACAATGATAATCCTGAGTTAGTTGATAATCCAGCAGCACGTGCTTTCAATTCAAGTGAACCTTTTCCTAAATTATTCAATGCATTTGAAGTAACATTGATTTTACCTGCGTAATTTCCGGATTCTTCATCAGCTGATGTAAATCTGATTTTTACATATTGAGTTTCACCCGGAGGTACAGTCATTGGAGTTTTTACTATTTCTGCGAAAGTAAATCTTTTGCCTGCGTCTTCTTCGAATGTTACAGTTTCGACAACCATTGCTACATTTCCGATATTTGAAATGGCAATATTCTTATCGGAATACTGCCCAAAAGGAACTGTTCCGAAATCAATGGGAAGTGAAGATAGCTGAAGTCTTGGTCCATTGAATACCTGCTCGCCGCCCTGTCCGATTAATTTAGCTTCGATTGTGCCGTTATAAGCATCAGATTCAATAATCAAATAATCTTCGTATAGTCTCTGTTCTTTTGGGGAGAACTGCAAATTAACGATATGTACGTCACCAGGATTCATAGTAATCCCTTCACCGCCTTCGGTAATTCTGAAGCTGCCATCAGGCTCGTCGCCTGCAATTTCAAATTTTGAAACAGTAAGTTTCTGGCGACCGGTATTCATGAAGACTGCCTGCATATAGCCGGACTGATTAGGCTCTACAATACCGAAATCAACAGTTTCATCTTCTATAGTCAGGAAACCTTCCGGATGAGGTACGTCGCTAACCATCCAACGAACTGCCCAAGTCATTGCATTGTAAAATCTGTTTGTGTGGTATGTAGAAGCAATATCAAAATTAGTAGTCCAAAGTGCTACTCTTGCTTTGCCTTGTTCAGCTCTTGCGCCGGTTATCCAGGTTTCAGTTATATTTTGGTCTGCTGCTTCCTTAATGAAGTCAAATCCTTTAGCATTTTTGCCACCTTTGATCTCAAAAAAAGGAGTGCCACTGTAATAGCGAATAGGTCCGCGAAGCTCGGGGTTGTTTTCAGCAAACTGGCGGTTACATTGTTTCTGGAAGCCGCGGGAAATCGGGTCGCCTTCCACACCATCAACCCGCATACCATAAATTGTGTTTCCCTGAACGTGACCCAAAATCCTGACATTGTCAATTCCAAGCCATTCAGTTAGCCATGCCCTTGCCTGAGCATCACCGCCCGGTTTGAATGCTTCGGGAACAACATTAGTGCCGATGATTAAAACTCCTTTATTGGCATTAACCATCATTTTAATCTTATCAAGGACTTTGATACCATCAACTGATGTACCGAGATGATTGGTAGTACCCATTACAAAGATTGCAACATCATATTCGGTAATTTCTTTCTGTGCAAATGTAAGAGCATTAAAAGGCTTTTTCTCTGCATATTTGCCTAATAATACATCAGTCCTCAATGGATCCCAGTAACATAAATCAAATAAGTTAGTTATCTGGACTCCATCGTTACCGATTTGGTCTTCGAAATTATCGAAAATGATGTAATACTTCTCCTGACTGAAAAGTCCTTGTGGCAACATCATCAAACTGACTAACAAGGTAGTTAATATCAGTAAAAATTTGCTTTTCATTATAATTACTCCTTAAACTAATTTGAAAAATTTCTTGTTTTCAATAATATATATAAATTTATAGTCGAATAAAATCAATATTTCGTTTAACTTGCATCCTAAGATTATGACTAATTCATTATCTTAGGGCATAAGTTACCAATTTCATATTCTTTTTTATTAAAACAGCCGAAATATAACCTATTCCGGCTGTCATATTTAGTCAAAAAGTAATAGTTTACTTAGTAATTACAACAGGAATTTGTGCTTTTGAGCCATCAACTTCTGCCATAATGAAATAAGTACCGCTTACATAATTTGTAGCTGAGAAATTCATATTATAAGTACCTGCTGAAAGACTTGAATTTACAAGTTCAGTTATAACCTTGCCTGCTAAGTCCATTACATAAATTCTTACATTTCTTGATTCATCGCTACTGATCGTATAGTTGAACTGAGAATTATCAACTACCGGATTAGGTGTCATTGACATTGTCAGAGCTCCGTTTGGAGTAGTGCCATAAGCCACACTACCTGCCGGATTTCCTCTGCCACTAAGATTAACAGAAGTTGTTTGCTCGTTTTTACCATCAGTTGTAAATGTTATTACACCTGAATAGTTATCTGCATCTTTTGGTTCAAATTTAACCAATACATCTACACTTTCACCTGCAGCTACTGACTTCACATTATCACCTGATACAATTGTGAATGCTTTTTTACTATCTCCGGTTTTCACAATGCTGTAAACAGTAAGAGCCTGGTCGCCTGTATTTGATAATGTAATTGTCATATCTTTTGACTGGTCTGTGTCAACAGTACCGAAATCAAGGGTTTTGGTATTAACTGCCACTTTTGGACCATCGGGAGCAGTTTCAGTTTTGAACCATTTCATAATTTTGTCAATTAACATTGCTCTGTCTGCAGGGACTAAAGCTTCGAAACCAACACTCATATAAATATATTTAGATTCACCTTTTTCAAAACGGATGCCGCCAATTCTGGATTGATCATCATCCATGATAAGGAATGGTACACCAAAAGAACCTGCTTTAACTCGCAATACATCTGTTAAGTAAACAAAATACGGATTTGTAGCTTGGTTATATTGATTACCTGTGAAGCTCATACCATTACTAATTACATCGCCATTAACTCCTTTAACAGGGAAATTGAACAATTGATTTCCCCACTGACCATTACTAAACTGACGACGGAATACATATTCGCCACCTTCAACACCAAGAAAACTATAAAAATCTCTTGCTTGCTGGGTGCCATTATTGCTTAATGCATAAGATAAATCGTAATCTGAACTGATTACAACTTTCTTGCCTGCATTGATTGCCTGAGTAACAGCATTGAAAGTAGCTACACTTGCACCTGATACGCCTGAAAACAATCCTGAAGCACCTGATAAATTAGATGAAATGAATATTACATCGAAATATGCAGGTTTGTAGGCATCAATAACATCTGCACCAAAAGGAACAAATGCGAAATCTTTAATATATTCGTTCATTCCGTTCATAGTACTGGTGAAAGCAGCTGAATTACCATTAGAACCTGTGTAATAAATAAATTTAGTATTGCTGGTAAGTGAAGTAAATCCACCTGCTGAAGGAGCAGAATTGTATTCAGCAAATTTCTTAGGAGTTGCTGTGAATTTGAATTCTGCAAAACTTGGTGTACCTGTTGGTGCAACAACTGTAGCTTCTACACTAACTTTGCCTTTAGCAGGAATATTTACTGAAGATGGGAAAGTAAGTTCCCAGCCATTAGGTACAGTACCTGATATTGCTAAATTTACAGAAATTTGGAAATCCTGTGGATTTTGCAATTCGATTTGTCTCTTCATGGTCTGACCCGGGTCAATCATCTTGTGAGGCTCAGCAACATTAACTTCTGTAATTAGGACTTCTTTTCTACCAACTTCTATTGCATTGATAATTTGAGCATCAGTTAAACTTTGTCCTGAAGTAACAAACGCCTGAATTACACCAACAACATAAAGATTGTCAGTATTCCATGAAGGTTCAACATTGTAAGTGAAAGTTTCAGAAAACTCCTGTCCGTTATTTAATGTAGCAGGTACATTTTTTGTGCTACCATAAACACCACCTAAAACTTTACGAACAACTTTCATGTGCTGATAGTTTGTAACTGGGTCAGGTTTGGAATAGTAAGGATGTCCAACAAAACTTGCATTTCCTGACATATAGTTTCTTTGGTCCCACTGGTTTCCGGTACCGGAGCAAAAATCTTCAATGATATATAGATTTAATGCTAATTGACGGGTTTCGTTTACAAGAGCTTTGCCTGTAACAGTAGCTGTTATTTTCTTAGTTGTAGGATCTAAATCGTATTGCACTGATACATCAGCTACATTTGGTGAATTCAAATTTGCATTTACTGCTGCAGCCCAGTCACCTCTATTTAATGCAATCCTACCATTGTATGGTTTTCTGTCAACAGTTCCTGTAGGATAACCGGTTATACCAAAAGTCTGAGCAAACTGTGATTGTTCGGTAATTGTCATAGCATCACCATTGTGCCATTTGACCCCAATAACTCTGTCAGGATTCTGGTCAATTATTTGGTCCATTCTTACAGAACCATCCGGACACCAACCGCACCAAGCACCGGTTTGTTGTTCAATTAATACTCTTTTTATTGCTAAAGCATCGTTTGTGCCAACAAGCAACAAAAAAGCAAATAAAAATAGGCTGATACCTAATTTTGTATTTATAGATTTCATGAAAAAAACTCCATTAAAAAGATTAACAAAAATATTATTATATAACACATTATTTACAAAAAAAGTTACAAATTATTTTTCTAAAATGAAATTGGTATAAAATTTTCTATGATTTTACGATAACAAGTAATCTAAATGCAAAAATTTTAACACAATATTCATATTTACACATTTATAACTCTTAAAATTAGTAAATTTTGATTAATAAACAAAATTTTAAATGTATAATGTCTATATAATATAGTTTTTTTTTATTTTTTCAATATTTTTAAATCACAGAAGGTTTTAATGAAAACGAAAATGTTTTTTTAATCAATACGTTTTAGAATTTTTATTTATGAAATTTCCGGAGCTTTTTGAATGTACAGAATTAATTCAAAATTAAATACAAAATCGCCTGAATTTAAAGAAAACCATGAAAATTTGATAAAACTTACTTCACAGCTTAAAGAAACTCTCGATAAGGTCAGGCTTGGAGGTCCGGAAATTGCCCGTAAACGCCACACAGACAGAGGTAAATTATTAGTACGCGACAGAATTGCCAATCTTTGCGATGAAAATACTCCATTTCTTGAGCTTAATTCACTTGCTGCTTACGATATGTATGATGGCGATGCTCCATCTGCCGGTGTGATTACCGGTATTGGTGTAATCAAAGGCAGGGAATGTATGATTGTCGCCAATGATGCCACAGTCAAGGGTGGTACATATTTCCCGATGACAATCAAAAAACACATAAGAGCTCAGACTGTAGCTCTTGAAAACAAGCTCCCTTGCATATATCTCGTGGATTCAGGCGGAATTTTTCTGCCATATCAATCCGATACATTCGCCGATAAAGAGCATTTTGGAAATATATTTTATAATCAGGCTCAGATGTCAGCCGAAGGAATTCCTCAGATTGCTTGTGTGATGGGTTCCTGCACAGCAGGTGGAGCTTATGTTCCGGCAATGAGCGACGAAACTATTATGGTCAGAAATCAGGCGACAATATTTATCGGAGGACCGCCACTTGTTAAGGCTGCAACCGGAGAAATAGTTACAGATGAAGAACTTGGAGGTGCTGATGTACATTGCAAGATTTCAGGCGTTTCAGACCATTATGCCCAAAATGATATGCACGCTCTTGAAATCGTTCGGAATATTGTTGAAAATTTCGACAAAAAAAGAAAATTTGAACTTGATATTGAAATCCCTGAAGAGCCATTCTATGACCCGAAAGAAATTTATGGCATTCTCCCTGCAAATCTCCGCCAACAATTTGATATGATGGAAGTGATTGCCAGACTTGTTGATGGAAGTAGATTTCAGCAGTTCAAAGCTGAATATGGCAAGACCTTAATTACCGGATTTGCAAGAATTAAAGGGTATCCGGTAGGAATTATTGCTAATAACGGTGTTCTTTTCTCAGAGTCAAGTCTAAAAGGAGCCCATTTTATCGAATTATGCTCTATGAGAAAAATCCCATTACTATTTTTACAAAATATAACAGGATTTATAGTTGGGAAAAAATATGAACATGGAGGCATTGCACGCGATGGAGCTAAACTTGTTCACGCTGTTGCTAATGCACAGGTGCCGAAATTTACTGTTATAGTCGGCGGATCTTATGGTGCAGGTAATTATGCTATGTGTGGCAGAGGATACAAACCTCGTTTATTATTTATGTACCCAAATAGCAGAATCTCTGTTATGGGCGGCGAGCAGGCAGCAAATGTTCTTTCTACTGTCAAAATCAAACAGTTGGAAAAAACTGGTGTGAAACTAACTGATGAAGACATTCGTATGATTCAGGAACCTATTCTTCGGCAATATGAGCAAGAAGCAAGCCCATACTACAGTACTGCAAGACTATGGGACGATGGAATCATTGACCCGCTCGACACAAGAAATGCAATAGCTCTTGGAATATCTATGTCACTAAATCGGGAAATTCCTGAACCAAGATTTGGTATTTTCAGAATGTAATTGAAACCGGCAACTTGTTAAATATTATATTAAAGTGTCACACTTCGACTTAGCACAGAAGTAGTATTGTGTCATTAGATAAATATTTCATAATGAAATGTCCATGATATTTTAAGATTTCATATTTGTGATTTTAGTATCCTGATGATAACATTTTCTGTAAATTTGTCTCAAAACAATATTATTCAATTCTCAAACTCTAACCACAACACACTACACCTAATCAACTCAAAAAAATTAACAACACTTTTCATATTTCAACGTTAATTTATTAATATCAATTCTGTCAAATAAAAAAAATTAGGATTTCAAATGAAATTAAAGAGCTATGCAAGCGGTCAATGGATAGAGGGTGAAGGAAGCGGTACTATGCTATTTCATGCTGTAACCGGTGAGCCAATCGGTGAAATATCAAGTAAAGGCGTTGATTTTAAGGATATGCTAAGGTATGCCCGCGAGGTAGGAAGTCCAACTTTAAGGAAAATGACATTCCACGAAAGAGCAAGAATGCTTAAGGCATTAGCACAGCATTTGTTAAGCAAAAAAGAAATATTCTATGAACTATCGAAAGCCACAGGTGCTACAAGGACTGACTCTTGGATTGATATCGAGGGAGGAATTGGTACTCTATTTACTTACGCAAGCAAAGGTAGACGGGAATTACCGGACGAGCCGTTTCTATTGGAGGGAAATGCTGAGGTAATATCCAAAAAAGGAACTTTTATTGGACATCATATCTGCGTTCCGCTTGAAGGGGCAGCTATTCATATCAATGCATTTAATTTCCCAATCTGGGGAATGCTTGAGAAAATTTCACCTTCCCTTCTTGCAGGTTTACCTGCAATTGTTAAACCGGCATCACTTACTGCTTATCTGACAGAACTTATGGTGAAAGAAATTATTGTTTCAAAAATCCTCCCGGAAGGTGCATTGCAGCTCATTACAGGCAGTGCCGGTGATTTACTGGAGCATGTTACATGCCAGGATGTTGTAACATTTACAGGCTCGGCAGTTACAGGCAAAATGCTGAAATCAAGTCCGGCATTTTTGGAAAATTCTGTAAGATTTAATATGGAAGCAGATTCATTGAACTGCTCAATTCTTGGAATAGATGTAACACCAGATAAAGAAGAATTTGACCTTTATATTAAGGAAATTGTTAGGGAAATGACTGTCAAAGCAGGGCAGAAATGTACTGCAATTCGTAGGGCAATTGTTCCTGAAAATATGGTCGAACCGGTCATAAATGCACTGAAATCAAGACTTGCCAAAAATATTATAGGTAATCCGGATATAGAAAATGTCAGAATGGGACCACTCGCAGGGAAGCCCCAAGTTAAAGAAGTTCGTTCAAAAGTAGAAGAGCTGATGCGCAGCTGTGAACTAGTCAGCGGTTCTCTCGACAGCTACGATATTGTAGGTGGAAATGCTGAAGACGGAGCATTCTTCCCTGCTACATTGTTATATTGTAATAATCCCTTCACAGCAAACGAAGTCCATGATATTGAAGCATTTGGACCTGTCAGCACAATTATTCCTTATAAAACAACTGAAGAAGCCGCAATACTGGCAAAGAAAGGTCAGGGAAGTCTTGTAGGCTCAATTTTTACTGCCGATAATGATGTAGCTAAAGAGCTTTTCTTCGGAACTGCTTCATATCACGGAAGGCTTATTATTATAAATAAGGATTGTGCAAAGGAATCTACCGGTCACGGCTCGCCTATGCCACATCTTGTACATGGAGGTCCCGGCAGAGCTGGCGGTGGTGAAGAGCTTGGAGGCATCAGGTCTGTTACGCATTATATGCAGAGAACTGCAATTCAGGGACATCCAACAACCATAACAAAAATTAGTAACAGGTGGCAGAAGGGTGCCGAGCGTAGGGAAGATGTCATACATCCGTTCCGTAAATATTTTGAAGAGCTGGAAATTGGAGATACTTTATCAACTCATGGCAGAACAGTAACTGAAACTGATATTGTTAATTTTACAGGAGTAAGCGGCGATAATTTCTATGCACATACCGATGTAACCTCTCTTGAAGGAACTTTTTTCACAAGCAGGGTGGCACATGGATATTTTGTCATGTCGGCTGCTGCCGGTCTGTTTGTTGACCCAAAGAAAGGTCCTGTACTTGCAAATTATGGGATAGACGAACTTCGGTTTACCCAGCCGGTTTATGTCGGTGATACAATCAGAGTAAATTTGACTGTACTCGAAAAAACAGCTAAAGAAGATAAAGAAGGAATGCCGCCTCATGGCGTTGTGAAATGGGATGTCGAAGTCTTTAATCAAAATAATGAGCTCGTAACCCAAGCAACGATACTTACTCTTGTAGCAAAGAAAATCTAATTTTTGAATTTGTTTGTGATTGTATGTCATCTCGTCAGTAATAACAACTGACGAGATGTATTTATATCATTAACAAATATCAACAACTGACTACCCTGATATATTTTTGATAATTTAAGAAAATTGTGAGAAAATAAAATAATTAACTATAAATTCGTTTAACTTTAATTATTATATAAACAATATTTTATTTAGATTCTAAAATCGGAGTAATTTAATGAATATTCTTGTATTTGTATCAAGAGTACCCGATACAGCGACCAAAATTTTTGTTGGTGTTGACGGTAAAAACATTGATAGCAAAGGTGTTAAGTACATTCTAAATCCTTATGATGAATTTGCACTTGAAGAAGGACTAAGACTTAGAGAAAAAAATGGCGGTACAGTTACAGCAGTTACAGTAGGTTCCGCTGAATCAAGTGAAATCCTGAGAACAGCACTTGCAATGGGCGCTGATAATGCGGTATTTATTAAAGGTGAAAATCTGGATTCATATCAGACTGCTTTCAATCTTGCAGAATATGCAAAAACAGTATCTTATGATATAATATTTGCAGGTCGCCAAAGTGTTGATTTTGATTCATTCCAAGTTCCTTCTATGGTTGCAGGTCTGCTTGATATTCCTTCGATTTCAGTTGTCTCAAAGCTTGAAGTTATTGGAAATGAAGTAAAAGCGGAGCGTGATATAGAAGGCGGTAAAGAAGCAGTTGAAGCTACATTGCCATGCCTGATAAGTTGCCAGAAAGGACTTAATGAACCACGCTATCCAAAATTGCCCGATATTATGAAAGCTAAAAAGAAACCTATTGATGAAATTGATGCCAAATCGGTTGAATCTACTGTTTCTGTTATAGGTATGGAACTTCCAAGCAAACAAAGAGTCGGTAAAATTTTAGGAGATTCAGATGCCGATATTGCCGAAATTATTCGCAGTCTCCAAGAAGATGCTAAAGTAATATAATTAAGTAAATAAGTAAAAAGGAAATATATAAATTATGAGCAAAATTTTAGTTTATCTCGAACCTAACAAAAGTTCTCTTAAAAGAGTTTCTTATGAGCTTATTTCTGCGGCATCATTAATTGGCGATGATGTTACGGGGATTTTAATCGGTGGAACTGCCGAACAAGCAAAAACAGCAGAAGAATATGGATTGAAAAATGCTATACTCGTTAATTTTGATGGTGATTCAAGTTATTCTTCATCCCAACATGCCTCCATTTTAAATCGTGTTATCAAATCAAAAGGATTCGATACAGTGCTGTTCTCAGCTAATGCGACAGGACTTGAATTAGCACCGCGAGTTTCAGTAGGTATAGGTGCAGGATATGTCGCAGATGTTGTTGGCATAAAAATTGAAAATGGGGAAATTAGTGTACAAAAGCCTGTTTACGCAGGAAAAGCAATAATTACATCTATGTTTAATACATCAAACAAAGTATTATCATTAAGACCTAACGTATTTACTTCGGTGAAAAATCCTGTTTCAGGTATGAATGTTGAAAGCATAAATGCAGAAACTTCAACTGCTGAAGCAAAAGTTAAGGTTACAAATATTCTCCGAAATGAAGGCAAGCTCGACGTTCTTGAAGCTGACATTGTAGTTTCAGGTGGTAGAGCACTCAAAGGACCTGAAAATTATCATCTGATCGAAAATCTTGCTTCTGCTCTTGGCGGTGCTGTAGGTGCTTCACGTGCAGTTGTTGATGCCGGCTGGAGACCACATTCTGAGCAGGTAGGTCAGACAGGTAAAACTGTATCTCCAACATTATATGTTGCATGCGGTATTTCCGGTGCAGTTCAGCATCTTGCAGGTATGTCAAGCTCGAAAATAATTTTTGCAGTAAATAAAGACAAAGATGCACCGATTTTCAAAGTTGCTGACTATGGTTTAGTAGGTGATATATTCGATATATTACCAAAATTAACCGAAAAAGTGAAAGCAATTAAGGGATAGTCTGTTTCTTGTTTTGAAATTATGATTTCAGAAAAGCCTCCAATTATTTGGGGGCTTTTCAATATGAATTAATTCTAAGATGTTTTTTTAGTGACTTGCTTTTGAAAAATTCGTATAAATGAATATTCATCATCATAAGCATCATACTGTACATGGTGTCCTCGATAGGGATTGTGTAAAGTCTGATTCCAAGATTCTCAGCATTATTGTAAATTACTACTGGAAGAGCAGTCAGGATGCCGTTTACTAATCCAAAAGGAATAAGAGATACAAGATAGGCAAGAAAAAACCTGCCAAACCATTTGGGCTTGAAATATAAGGACATCAAAATTAAATAAATTCCCTGTAACGAAAACATAACAAAAGTATATGCCTTATCATTGTTCAGAAGCCCGCTTACTAAAATAAAAATACCGAGAATTAAAGAAATTTGCTTTGAAATATTGCCAAAAACATCTTTTTTTACATAATAATTCATAACTTCATAGATAAATACACAAGCATAAGGAACTGTGACAAAAAACAGCCATTCTTCTAAAGGAAGATTTATGATATTTATTCCGATTAAATACTCAGGATTAAATGACCATACTCCATACCAGGTTTTCAGAACATCCCAAACAATGAAAAAAATGCCTGTTAGTAGCATCGCAGGAAATAGAGCATACCAGCTTTTATAATATGTCAGTCTCCATTCGAAACTCTGAGCCAATGGATATGAAATTGTAAACAAATTCAGCAATAGATAAGTAAATTTAGCTTCCATTTTGATTAAAATAAATAAAGACGGTAAACATGTAAATAATTTTCTATAAAAAAAGAAAAAAAATATTATCTTTGAAACTTGTAAATAACCACAGCGTAATATTAAATAAAACAAATACAATTAAATTAAAAGGTGCTGAAATGACAAAGCAATTATACAGGTCCGGCAGGAATAAATTCATAGGTGGTGTAGCCGGTGGATTAGGAGAGTATTTTGATGTTGACCCTGTAATTATAAGGGTTATATTTATTGTATCGTTATTTGCTTGGGGGCTTAGCCTTATTGTTTATATTGCATTATGGATTTTTGTTCCTCTTAGTGATGATATCGAAGGTGTTGAGTTCTCTGAAGATGTTAAAGCTGAAGTACCGGAAGTTGAGAAAATCATATACGAAGCGAGGCAAAATCAAAGAAGGATAATTGGCGGCTCCATATTAATAGCATTCGGAATGTTGTTTTTATTAAAAAGATTTATACCTCAAATTGATTTAAGCTACATCTGGCCCCTCATACTTGTAGGATTTGGAGCTTACATTATCTACAAAGCAAGCAAGAAAAATGGAGGTGTATTATGAAAAGCAGTCTTTTTTTCTGGGGCTCATTTCTAATTTTTCTTGGAATTTTTATCTTATCAAATAATTTCGGTGCATTTCGCGTTAGTTTCAGCGAAGTAATTGACTGGTGGCCACTTCTTTTGATAATATGGGGCTTATCACTTCTAAAAATTCCACTCATTGTAAAAAATATAATTCTTTCACTGTCGGGTCTTTTACTTTCATTGCTTATAGTAGCAATGTTTACAAGCGGTTTTAGTTATTTGAGTGAGCTTGGAAATAATATTGATATCAATTCTGCAAAGAGTGATTGCAACAGCAATCATGAGATACTTGATGAAAAAGTAACGAAGGGTGTACTCAATTTTTCTGGTGGAGCTGGTAGTTTTGTCATTTCAAATACTATGGATTATTTATACGAAGTGAATTCTTCATCTGTATTTTGTGATGTTACAATTGACCGCCCTAATGATTCACTTGTTGTATTAAATTACAGTCTTGCAGGTAGTGAGGGTACTAATAACCAGTCAAGATATACTAAAATTGAGATTTTAGAAGATTTGGAATGGGATATTGATATCAGTGCCGGAGCATCAAAAATTAAACTGGATTTGGAAGAGTTGAAAGTCCCAAATCTGAATATTGACGCAGGTGCCACTAATGCCGGATTAAAGCTTGGAGCTCATCTGCCGATGACTAAAGTAAATATAAATTGTGGTGCTGCTACTCTTGACATTACTGTACCAGAAGATGCAGGCTGTTCAGTTCAAGGGGATTTTGCATTAAGCAAGACTTCATTTGAGAATTTTACAAAAAACAGTTCCGGTATTTTTGTTACTAAAAATTATTATGATAATGTTAATAAGATTGATTTTCAAATTGATGGGGCATTATCTAATATTAAGATAAAAAAGAAGTGATTTTTTTTTGAATTTACCAATCGCGTAATTTCAAATCCAAAATAAATACTGTGTATTTTATTTATATTAATAATTTTTTATTATTTTAGTAGATTGTTACAAACATTTTTAAAAATAATATTTTTGAGGAAATTATGTTAAATAAAATTTCAGCAATTATTTTGACTGGATTATTGCTTATGATTATGTCCTGCTCTGAAGAAAAAACTCAGGAAACTACAGCTGTAAAAAGCGATATTGACTTCAGTTTGAATCAAACCAATTTTGAAACAAGAGATTTTAGCGCCACAGACCTATATACAACCAAAAGGGTTAGCGACTTTACTCTTTCTCCCGATGGACAATGGTTAGTTTACCGACTTTCGACTCCATCAATAGCTGATAACAAACTATATAGCGATTTATTTGCTGTTAAAATTGACGGAAGCGAGAAAATTCAACTTACAAATAACACGGCTCCGGAGTTTAATGCAAGATTTATTAGTGATAATAAGTTAGCATTTATAACAACAGTTGACGGCTCTCCACAGATTTATATTATGGATTTTCCTAAGGGTACTCCTAAGAAATTCACAAATGTGGAAAATGGTGTAAGTAATTTCGTGCATGCCGGAGTACCCGGAACATTCGTATTCGCAAGTGAAATCAAGGCTTATGAATCTCTGAAAGATCAGTATCCGAAATTTGACAAAGCAAATATGCATTTCTATGATGATTTGCATATCAGACATTGGGATGAGTGGAATGACGAGATGGTAAGCCATATTTTTGTGGCTCCTGTTGAAGGCGGTGAGCCTAAAGACATTATGGAGGGTGAAAAATATGAATCTCCACTCAAACCTTTTGGAGGTGCAGAAGAATATGACATTTCACCTGATGAAAAAGAAATTGCTTATACATCCAAAAAAGTCTCCGATTATCCATGGAGTACCAATTCAGATATATATTTATATGATATTGAAAACGGAACAACCAAAAATATAACTGAAGGTATGCTTGGTTACGACAAAAACCCTAAATATTCACCAGATGGAAATTTAATCGCATTCGTTAGTCAGGAACGTCCGGGCTTTGAATCAGACAGAATCAGGCTTATGGTCTATAATCGTCTGGATGGAATAATTACTGAAATATCAAAAACTTTAGATCAATGGGTGGAAGAATTTGTTTGGACTCCGGACAGCAAATCCTTTTATTTAGTAGCCGGAAATCAGGGTACAGTTCAGATTTTTCATTTAGACCTCGAAGGCAACTGGAAAATCGTAACCGAGGGCATACATAAGATAGGCAGTGGTCTTAATATCACTAATGACGGTAAGACACTTGTTTTCGGAAAGCAAAGTTTTACTGAACCTCTTGATATATATTCTATGGATATTGAGTCCGGTAACATGAATCAAATTACAGATGAAAATAAAAAATTATACGAAAAAATCAACAAAGTAAAGGTCGAAGAACGTTGGTTTACTGCTAATGACGGCAAGAAAATCCATTCTTGGATTATTTATCCTCCCAACTTTGACCCCAATAAAAAGTATCCTGTAGTTACATACTGTCAGGGCGGTCCGCAAAGTATGATTTCTCCTAATTTCCACTATCGCTGGAATCAGTTTCTATTTGCATCTCAGGGATATATTATGCTTGCAGCTAACAGGCGTGGTGTACCCGGTTTCGGTCAGGCTTGGAACGATTCAATAAGTCTTGACTGGGGCGGTATGCCTATGAATGACCTCCTTGCCGCAACTGACCAGTTCTCACAAGAGCCTTTTGTAAAGCTCGACGGCAGAGCAGCGATGGGTGCAAGTGCCGGAGGTTATGCGGCATTCTGGCTTGCAGGTCACCATAACAAGAGGTTCTCTGCATTTGTTTCGCATTGCGGAGTGTTTAATCTTATCAGTAAATATGGTGCTACTGAAGAGCTGTTTTTCCCAAATTGGGAATTTGGTGGTCCTTACTGGGATACCAAACATAGAGCACAGTTTGAAAAATTCTCACCTCACAATTATGTAAAAAACTGGGATAGCCCGATATTTATTTCTACAGGGATGAAAGATTTCCGCGTGCCTTATACTCAAAGTCTTGAAGCTTTCACAGCAGCTCGTGCTCAAGGCATTCCTGCTGAAATTTGCATCTTTCCTGATGAGAATCATTTTATTGGAAAGCCACAGGAATTTATAATCTGGAGTGATAAATTATTTAAATTCCTTGATAAGAATCTGAAGTAGGATAAATATTGCAATTCAAGATGTCCGACACTTACGGAAGTGTCGGACAACTCTTAATATTCTAGTGCTTTACAAACATACTCACTTGCTCACCAATGCGAATGAAATACACTCCTGCTGGTAAATGCGAAACATCAATTCTTAAATTCCCCTCACCCGTGGGTGTCAGCGCAGCTGACGGGGTGGATATGACTTCCAAACCCAACGCATCAAATATCTGCACTTTTTCTTCTGCTGCAAAGGGCTGAAGCTCTTTGTTGCTTAATTGAATTGTGATGAAATCTGTAGCGGGGTTGGGATGAACGCTCATGCCTCCAATTTTTGAAACATCATTTTGTTTAATTGAAGTAATCAGACCATCATATTTTAATGCAGCGCTATCTTGTATAAGATAAATTTCATCTTTGTAATTGAATTGCGTTAAGTTCAATTTTTCTAGTTGCTTATCTTCATGATTTCTGTCAAATTCCCAGTTTAAACCATCTGTAGTATAATAAACACCGTATGGATTTAGTGCAAAACCTTCATTTAAATTATCTTTAAAAGTTATATTCCTGATACCCCGAATCCCTTCATTAGAATTAACTTCATTTACTTTCGTCCATGTTAGACCAAAATTATCAGAAAAAACAAATTCCTCTGACCTTATCGAAGCAACCCATAACTTTCCATTTTTGAAATAAATACTATTATGTCTTTCTAATGAACTAAATTTTGGGAATTCATTGATATAATCCCAATTATATCCCGAGTTAAAACTGAAATATATCTTTCGATTTTTTGTTTCCGGTTCATAAGTAATTACAATCATTGTATCCTGAAAAAATCTAAAACTTGTAATTAAAAATGGCTTTTCGTTCTCAATTTGATTTTCAAATTTTGACCAATTATTTCCTCCATCTTCAGTATAATGCAGCTCAGGTATCAGGTTTTCATAATCCGGATAATTTGAAATAATACCAAATAAAGAATCCTTGAAAGCAATATTGTAAATCAAAGCACTTTCTTCAATAATTTTTCTTGAAGTCCATTCTTTGTTAAAAATATTTTTTTGAAAAATATATCCTGAATCAGCAACTACATAAATAATGTTGTTTTCAGTCATAATGCAATCATTAGGACGGTATTCATTTGGATTATACATCTGATCTAATTTGAATGAGATTTGTTCTGAGAAATCTTTTTTGTAAATATCATACTCTGAAATAACTAATAGATTATTAACGATGGAACCTAAATTGAAAGAATATATGTATTCTCTTGTTTCATTTATAGTATGGAAATGTTGTCTGTTGAAATAATCAAAGTCGGTTGTTAACGTATCCCATTTTATAAGCTGGGAAGAACTTTCGCTATAAATCATAACAAATAAACAAAGCAATAAAATTTTGGTTTTCATTTTTTCTCCAATTATATAATTACTAAATAAAATATTTGATTTTCAGATGGACTCCACTTTGTAAGTGGAGTCCATCTGGCTTGACTAAATCTGCGATACAGATTATATCTAATTTCCTACTCTACACAAGTACCGTTAATATAAATTCTATAAAAACAATTATGCATTTCTGAATGAAATATCATTACTGATGTAGAGAAATCTCCTAATTTGTCTGGTGTAACTTTAATTTCAATAGAAAGCTTTTGATTTTGTCTGATTGGGAAGTTAAGCCAGTCGTGCATTGTAGGTGTAATTTTTCCGAAGCTGATAATTTCAGTAGCCGGTATTATTGCTATTCCTTTCAAACTATAAGTTTTGTCAGTGGTATTTGTTATTTCTTTTGTGAATGAATGAACCTTTCCAATTTGTATGTCGCCAAGGTTGATGGTTTCTTCATAAATACATTGATTTACTTCGCTAATATTAGAAAACTCTAAATACTCATACTGCTCTCCAAGCATTCCATCTAACGCTTTAGTAAATCCGGCAACTAAACCAAAATCCGGAGAGAAATGCTCATCTCCAAGGAAAACTTCTTTTTGCATTTTGTTTTGATTGATTGCATAACAGACATAATTTACCGTTGAAAAGCTTTTTCCATTTTGTAAACTAACACCGGAACTCTGCGACTCTTTGCCTAATGGTACATAATCTTGACCAATTACATTTCCTTGGGAATCTTTCAACTGAATTAATTTCCTTCCGCTATAGAAAAGACTGCCATTTTGTGGATATTCTGCCCAAAGAAATTTCTTTTCCAAGCATTGCTCGCAATGAATCATCAAACCTTTTTCGGTATTGGTCATCAGGACATTGTAATCTCTTGAAAACATTGGGAAATATACTTCAAACCATTTTTCATTTTCCAACATTACTTCACGCAGAACGACAATAGAATCAATACGATTACTAATTGCGACATTTTCTTCATTTACTTTATCAACTGAATACAGCCACTTATAACCCACCTTCAGTGGCATTATGACACCTGTTTCCTGATTATCAAGTACCTTACTATAATCAAGCGACGTTTTCTTGATGTTACTGTCGGAATTGACAATATCATCGCAAGCTGTTATAATAACAAGCACTGTGATTAGCATTAATATAACTTTCGATTTCATAATGTTTCTCCAAATTTATTTATTTTATTAAATTAGTTGCTACTAATTTATAGTGGGTTTCAACATACCTTCTGCCTCCGGCAAAGCGGTAGCGTTTATGCTCAAAAAGACCTATGTTTGGAACAAAAACATCAACTTTATGCAAAGTTTTACTATCAACCAACTCTAATGCCCTCCAGTAAGTAGAATACTCCCGTGCAGGATAATTTGCAGATTTAAAAGAAGCAGTATAATTTGCATTTAATTCAATTAAATATTGAGTTGTAACTGTATCAATAACATCTTTCTGACCGTCAAAATACATAATCATCACATTTTCTTCATGAAGGGCAATAATTTGACTTCGATTCTCAGGATATTGAGCTACTATAAATCTACAATCAAGTGTGGTGTTCTCGTCTGCACGATATAGCCCCTTATCTGTATTAGTCAGAATTGAATTCCAAGTAGAACCCATATCTATCATTCTGACTCTAAACCATGTTTCGCCTCTGAAGTTGATTTTCTCTAAGACTTCGATTGAGTCAATATATTCGTTAATCATTGTACCGGATGAGTCAAATTGTTTGACTTCATATAGCCACATATTACCAACTTTCAATGGCATTAATACGTTTTTTTCCTGATTATTAAGAACCTTATTATACAAGTATCCAGTTTTCTTAATGTTCTTTTCTGAATTGACAATGTCTTCACAGGATGTCAAAAATAGCAAAAGCAATGCTAATGATAAAATGATTTTAGTATTCATTGTTCTCTCCAAATTTATTTAAAATTTATAATTTATTCCGTAATTAATTCCAACTTTACCCGAATTGTTCTTTATGTCTTTATGAAAAAAATTGAATGTGGCATAATCAATAGTTAATAATATTGAAAATTTGTCTATCAGATTAATTTCACTTCCAATTGCTCCACGATATGTGAATCCATAGTTACCACCGCCTAAGTTCAGTTGAATAAGCGGTTTGAAAAATTCAATATTATATGGGAAATACCGAATTGCTAACTCAAAATTTGTAAGATTTGGTTGTTGCTCATATATAAAATCCCGTCCATTCTCGAAAGAGTTATATTTAGCATAAAACGTTTCCTGACGCACACCTGCACCCAGAAGCAAATTTTGCAAGACTTCTTTATAAACAAATATATCAATATTATTAAAAATCGAAAATTCACTTGGCTGAACATTTTCATTTACCATATTCCAGTATGTAGAGTATCTTGTTTCAACTGATAAACCTAATTCTTTAAAATCTGTTGAAATTTTTTGATAATACTCTGTATTTTTAATTTCAGAATTTAATTTATATTCTGGAATTATATTTCCTTCAAAATTATGAACATCAGGTATTTGACACTTTTTAATTTGTATATTATGGGTGTGAAGTTCTTCTTTCTCCTCCATTCCAACATCCTCAGTTAGAATTTTTCCTGAATTATTAGATGCAATTTTGTTACGTTTGATACTTTTAGTAAATGAAATTTCATCAACATTATTTGCACTCATTATTGGAATTGCTTTTTCAGAATCTAAGATTTGAATGATTCTTTCCTCATTATTAGCCGGTTGATTATTTAAAGCAATATTTTCAGGTTGAGAATTTAGCAGATACATCAGTCCGGCGCCGATAATTAAACCAAACAAAATTAAACCGAGTTTGCCCATTGTATAAGTCGCAATCTGACTGATTATTGTGCCTTTTGTTGCAGTCAGAGCCGCTACCGTTATGGCAGCCGGTGAATAAACCAATCCGGCTTTGCTGAAAAGCTTGGCTTTACTTTCTTCACTTGGTTTATAGGAACTGACAATTGATGATAAGGAACTATTTATCATATAAAAAGTTTTAAATTCATCTCTGACTGAATTATCTAAAGCTAATTCAGAAAAAAATAATTCCTCTTCAATTTGATTCATTTCCCCGGAATAATATTTGGTAAATCTATCAATATTTTCCATTTTCATATCCTCCGAACTACTCATCATAATTCTTATAAATTGGCTTAACATATTTAATAACTTCTTTCATGGCACGATGACTTCGCATCTTTACTGCTGACAAACCAATATTCAGTGTTTCGGAAATTTCCCTTTGAGTTAACCCGCCAAACCACTGCATAATAAAAACTTCGCTGTAAATGTCGTCCATATTTGAAAGAACGCCCATAATAACCTCCTTAAGTTCATCAGCATCAACCAAATTTTCAGTTGATAATTGACTATAGTCGTCTTCAAAATTCAAATAATCCCGATACTCAATTGTAATTGTTTTCTTTGAAATTTCAGCACGATACCTGTCTATCGCAAGATTTCTTGCAATTGCAAATAAATATGACAGAACTGATTCAGGTATTTTTCCTTGCCTGATTCTATCAAGAAACTTGAGCCAGGTATCTTCGAAAATTTCCTCAGCATCAAGTGGATTTTTTGATTTGAATACACAAAATAAATTCAACTTAGCAGAATACCTTTCATAAAGAGTGTTGAAGGAATAGTCAACTGAGTAACCTTCACCACTTCTGATAATTTTAATTAAATCATTATCGCTATATTTTTGTTATTCAGTATTCATAATTTTTATAAAAGTACAACTTTCATAAATAATTAACGTAAATTAGGAATAAAAAGTCACAAATTATTTTCAATATTTAAAATTATAGTTTTTCAACATTTTCTGAATCAGAGATTATTCGGATTAAAGGATTTCTGGGATTAATAAAAAGCAAGATGGACTCCACCTCCGAGGTGTAGTCCATCTGTTTTGGCTACTTAATCTTATTGCAAAGTGCTGAAGCCCTTTGTTGCGAAGACGGATTAAACATTCAACTCAATAACATTTAACATTCAACAGATTTACTTCTTCACAAATTTGCCTACCTTATTACCAACACGTATGAAATAAACTCCTGCTGGTAAATGCGAAACATCAATTCTTAAATTCCCCTCACCCGTGGGTGTCAGCGCAGCTGACGGGGTGGATATGACTTCCAAACCCAACGCATCAAATATTTGCACTTTACCAGTCGCTGCAAAGGGCTGAAGCCCTTTTTTGCTTAATTGAATTGTAATGAAATCTGTAGCGGGGTTGGGATAGACACTCAATTCTGAATTTCTGCGAACTTCAGATTCCAATATTTTTGTAACTAAGCCATTATAATATTTATCTCTTGCAAATTTGATTTTATCAATAAGTGATAATTCGTTGCTTTGTTTAATTGGATTATCGCCCTTGTTGATTTTGCCGCCGATACCTGCAATATCTTCTTTTGTACCGTCAGCTTCGCCTCCTTTAGCAGGAAGTGCAAATGCTATCAATACAGTAAAGTATGCCTTTTCTCCCGGACGAAAGTGAAATGGACCGGTAGATGTCATAACTCTTCCACCATCAAGATAATCATCTGACTTGTAAATTTGGTTTGATGTTAATATGTCATATCTTTGTTCATCGTATCTTGGATCATTCTTGATGTGCCAATTATACAATGACTTTAATCCAATCTGTTCATCCATTTGATATATTAGCTTGTCATTTCTCAAAAAGCCATCGCTATCAACTGCCGGAGTTTCAAGCAAGGATACACCAAAGTAACCAAATCCTTTACCATTTATGACCTCAGAATTTTCTGACCAAGCAACAAAAAGATTCAATGTTTTATCTTCTTCGTAGTAAATCAATCTATCTTTTGTCCCCCATTCTTTGTTATCAAACTTTGAAATAAGTCCAATCCCAACACCATTATAATTCCCAATCCAACAGTCTTTAAGTGTGTCATTGGACTTATTTTCAATTACATATCTTTGAATTATCACATCTTTCATTAAATCATCGCTCCAAGAATAAATGGATGATTCCATTTGTAAACTCAAGGGATAACCTTGTGCCAGTCTGTTTGCTGAGCCACCCTCATAAAAGTTTAAGTCTGTATCCTTGAAGGTAGTTACAATATCTTCATCGGATACAATTAAAGGACCATTAAGATAATTATCGCGGTTTCGCTTTGAATTTTCGTGTTCGTATTCATTTAAAAATACTCCATGACTGTACTTTTTCTCTCCGTTTGAAATCCAGTGAGACCAATTATATTCGTAATCACTATCAAAAGGCTCGCCTGTGTATGTGTTGTATTCTGTACTTAAAAATGTCCTGTATTTCTTCTTCAAATCATATTTGACTTCATTTCCGTCTTCTATTCTCCCTGGCACAGCCCAACTTTTCCCTGAGTTCGGGTTATATGTTATTAGAACCATGTTTCTTGTTTTATTTGAATCAGGATGATATTTACTAGCGCCAATCCACAACCCGCTTCCAAAAGAATAAGTAATATCACTATTTCTGGGCCAAATTACACCCCGTAATTCAGGGAAATTGAAATAACAATTACTTATCCCATAATTTGTTGCACCGAATTGAATATTGCTGACAGTATTCTTTTTACTTTCAAATGTTCTTAATGTATCCGACTGTAGTTCGGGATGATTAAACTTTTGCGCTAAAAGCGGTGAGGAAATCGCAAAGAAAGCAACTAAATACAATGTGAACTTTTTCATTTTAGAACTCCTTTTTATTATTAAAATCTTGTTTGCACTCTTATTGGAATAAACATTTCTTCGTTTTGATTTATGTATAATGTGTCATAGAAAATTCCCGGTACAATTGGGTCAGCAATGAATGTTACTTCGATTGCAGGGAAAAGTTCAGTACTTGAAGACGACTTAATAACAAATGGCATTCCTTCAGGAAAACCGTAAGTAAATATTCCCGTTTTATTATCATTATCAATTGAATATATTTCTATATCGTGTAAATCAGAATTATTGGCAATAATGATATTCCTTGAAATCATAGCTTTTACTCTAATAATTCCTAAGTCCACATCGGGTAAGGTCAGAAGTTTGAGTGAATCAGCAGGTGATAGATTTTCAGTTATGATTTTTTTATCATATCTCGGTTCTGTAGAAAGTATATCTTTGCAAGAACTGAAAATAATTATTATCATTAAAAGCAATATACTTTTCAAAAGTAATTTCATAGCAATTTCTCCTAATTAAAATTTGAGATTTATACCGTAATTCAGTCTGAATTTTTGAGTATCGAACCAGTTGTCGTTTTGTATAAATCTAAAATAATCCATTGTACCACTGAAATAAATTGATAAAGAATTTACAACATTGTACTCAATACCCATTGCCGGACTTAAAACAATCCCTGCCTGATTAGCTCCCACACTAAGCTGAATATACGGCACCAACACTTCCGAATTTATCAAATTAATTAAAATTTCACTTGAAACCGTTGTTAAATTTGGCTGAATTCGATAATTGTAAATATTCCCATCCATTTCACTTTGAATAAACTCTGCAAAAAATGTGGACTGATTTATTGAAATTCCGGTCCTGAAATAATCATTTGCCTTAAATAACACTCTTAAGCCCAAATTGTTGAATTTATTATAAGATTTTGGTGATACTGATGCTTCAGGAACAAACCACGGAATTGAATTTTCCAAAGAGATTTCCAGATTATCAAAGAATGTAAATATGTTGTTTTTATTCAGGATGTTATTTTCATAAATCATCTTATTAAATCTCTCGTAATTAATATTAGATTTACTCAAATTGTGAAAATATTCATTACTATTTGAAATATTTGATATCTCTGATATATCTTTAAGATGAGGAATATTCTCAAATTTTTCATCTTCCATTCCAACATCCTCTGTTAGAATTTTTCCTGAATTATTAGATGCAATTTTGTTACGTTTGATGCTTTTAGTAAATGAAATTTCATCAACATTATTTGCACTCATTATTGGAATTGCTTTTTCAGGTTCTGCGAATTTGATAAATCTGTTGTCAATATTATTGGGCTGACTTCCGGCAGCGATAATTTCGGAATTATCATTCAGTAAATACATTATTCCGGCACCAAGGATCATTCCAATAACAGCAAAGCCAATTTTACTGATTGAGTTGCTCATAACATTACTAAAGATACCACTTTTTACAATTGCTCCTTTTGTAACGGCTGCAGCACCTATAGCCGCATCTTTGGGGATATATGTCAAGCCGGCTTTGCTGAATAATTTATCAGTAACTGCCACCGGAACAGTTGATTTTTTCGGATAACTCTCAGCCGCTCTGTTAAACTTCATAGCAGTTTGAAATTCATTTTGTAATTCGGTGCTTTTGGTAAGTGCTGAATAGAAAGCAGTTCTTTCAGCATCACTTGCTTCCCCATCAATTACAAGATAAATCAACTCGCTGTATGTATCATAATTTTTCATAATTTTTCCTCCTTAATCATTGGAGCCAGAATTTCTCTTAATTTTGCTTTTGCCCTTACAATTCTGTTGCGGACAGTTGAAAGCGGTACGTCGGTTAGTGTTGCAATTTCACTATAGCTAAGTCCCTGATAAGATTGAAGTATAAATGCTTCTTTATGCTCTTCAGGCAGTAACTCCAGAGCAGAATCAATCATTTCGGAAAGTTCTTTAAGTTCGTAGCTGTTATCGTCAATATTTGCTCTGAAATCATCAAATTCTACCATTTCAGCTCTTTGGTTACGCCTGAAATTCAGTGATAAATTGCGTGCTGTTTTAAGTAAATACCCCTGCACATTTCCAATATATATTTTATTTTCAATACATTTAAGTAGTTGTAAAAAAGTATCCTGAAAAATATCCTCTGCAAAAGTGCCATCACCGAAAATTTTCCTGCAATACAGATAAATATTATTTGCATAGCGATTATACAATTCAGAAAAAGCCGCAGATTTTTCCGGCTCACCGGAATTTGCCGTTATTTGAATTAAATCGTTGTCGCTATATTTATTAAAATTTTTCATATCTTTTTCAATTGCATAGACACAATTTTATAATGTTTGTTTCAGTTGAGTAAAAAATAATATTGCTAAAATGAAAAATTGAATATTCTTGAAAAAAAAATCCCTTACCTAATAAATGGGCAAGGGAGATTTAAAAAACAAACTGACAGATTTAATCAGGTTCCGGCATTATAATCGTTGATGTAAGCAAGTTGCTCCGGAGTTAAAGTGTCAATCTTAAGATTTGACATTGTAAGTTTTGTATGAGCAACAAATTCATCCTGCTCAACAGGAATTTCCATAACTGCGATTGGCATTTTTTCGCCTGCTTTATGACGTTCGATAAGTGAAACGTGAGCCATAAACTGATTGGCAAATGACATATCCATTACTTCTGATGGATGTCCTTCAGCTGCTGCAAGATTAATCAATCTTCCCTGAGCAAGTAAGAAAATCTTCTTACCATTTTTCAGAGTATATTCTTCGCAATTTGGACGAATTGTTCTCTTGCTTACCGAAACTTCTTCTAATTCAGGAATATTGATTTCAGCATCATAATGACCTGTGTTACAAATAATAGCCCCATCTTTCATAGATTCAAAATGCCATTTACGGATAACATCTTTTACACCTGTTGCAGTACAGAAGATATCACCAACTTTAGCTGCTTCATCCATTGTCATGACTTCATGACCTTCAAGAGTACCTTTTAAAGCGGCTGTAGCTTTCACCTCTGTAATAATGGTATTAGAACCCATCCCTTTAGCACGTTTTGCAACACCTGAACCGCAGTGACCGTGACCTGCAACTACAAAATTCTTACCTGCAAGCAATACTGAAGTAGCTCTGATAATACCATCTAATGTAGATTGACCTGTTCCATAAACATTATCAAAATCCCATTTTGTTTCTGCATCATTTACTGCATAAACGGGATAGAGAAGTTGACCGGCTGCCTCACGTGAGCGAAGTCTGTGAACACCTGTAGTAGTTTCTTCAGAGCCACCGATAATATGAGAAGTAGCAAGTTCTTTGTATTTTTCGTGAACTGTATCAATAAGGTCGCAACCGTCATCAAGAGTAAGATGTGGTTTAGCGTCAATTGTACGCTCAATACACCAGTAGAAATCTTCACCATTTCCATACCATGCGTAAATTTGTACGCCTTCTTCAGCAAGAGCAGCAGCAACTGCATCATTTGTTGATAGAGGATTACAACCTGACCAAAGCACTTCAGCACCTGCAGCTTGAAGTGTTTTGATAAGGACTGCAGTTTCCTTAGTTACGTGAAGACAACCAGCAATTTTGTAACCTGCGAAAGGCTTAGTTTCGCTGTATTTTTGCTTCAATCCCATTAAAACAGGCATTTTAGTTTCAGCCCATTCAATGAGTAATCTTCCTTCTTCTGCAAGAGAAATATCTCTTACGCAATATTTTCCCAGTACTTCTGAGAAATTTCCGGTTGCTTTTTTTGGGGGTATATTTGACATAATATTAGTCCTTTTTAATTATAATTTTAAAATTTATTCGCCTTGACCGAGAGAATAAGCTCTCTCACCATTTATTAAATATAAATTTTCAGTTTTGATAATATCAAAACCCGCATTTGCAATTGATTTCTGCAAATCAAGTAAATCATTATTTGAAATTTTTAAGTCATCGTTATTTCTTTTGAAACGACATCTCCAGTGGTCTGTACAGAAAGTTTCCGGGAAACCGTCAGGATATACCTTTACGCCTCGGTTGGTTATCATTTTGAGCTTAAATCCCGTATTCTCAATAGCTTTTTCAAGAGAATCACCAAGTGTATTTGGATTTCGCTCATCACCAGTCCAATCAAGAAACACATCAATCCCGTCAAGTTCTTTGTCCGGTTTTATATAAGGAGAAGGTTTTACATGAATTGGTTTGAAGTCATGATTAAATTTAACTTCTTTTAATATAATTGGCTTTTTACCAAGTCTTTTGATAATCTCATCAGCAAATTCGTCAGTACCAACTCTAACTCTTGAAGTAGCTTCCTTATAAATATCCGGAGTGTGATAACCATCTTCGAGAGTTTTCAGGAGTGCATTCTGAACGAGCTCTGCTTTATCAGGCATTCCAAGGTGCATAAGCATCATCACGGCACCATTAATAAGTCCACTTGGGTTTGCAATACCTTTGCCTGCTATATCTGGTGCCGAGCCATGAATTGCTTCAAACATTGCAAAAGAATCCCCGATATTTGATGAACCGGCAAGTCCTACGGATCCCGCAACTTCCGCTGCAATATCGGAAATAATATCCCCATAAAGATTAAGTGTTACAATGACATCGAAATTTTCAGGATAATCTGCTATACGAGCTGAACCAATATCAATTATTAAATGATTGGTTTCAAACTCCGGGTATTCTTTAGCAATTTCAAGAAACATTTTATGAAAAAGACCATCTGTATGCTTCATAATATTATCTTTTGTCATACAGGTAACTTTCTTTCTACCCATAGAGCGTGCATATTCAA
Organism: Ignavibacteriota bacterium; assembly: GCA_019637995.1. Taxonomy (NCBI): domain Bacteria; kingdom Pseudomonadati; phylum Ignavibacteriota; species Ignavibacteriota bacterium. The sequence continues at coordinate 1,127,223 of JAHBUQ010000001.1, read as the reverse complement.
AAGCATAACGGATAATCTTTTCAGTTCCGGGTTTTGATACAAGTTTTAAACATTGAATAACTTCGCCTGTCTGCTGATGTTCGATGCCTGCATATAAATCTTCCTCATTTTCACGAACAACTATTAAATCCATATTTGGAAAATGTGAATGAATGACATTAGTATAAGCCACAGTGGGTCTGACGCTTGCAAATAACCCCATTGATTTACGAATTGTAACATTCAGACTTTTATAACCTGAACCTTGTGGAGTAGTTATTGGGGATTTAAGGAATACTTTATTACGGCGTAATATATCCCAGGATTCAGGAGCAATACCTGATTTTATGCCACTAAGATAAACATTCTCTCCAATCTCAATTACATCATATTTGAAATTACAGCCGGCTGCATCTAAAATACTAAGGGTGGCATTCATAATTTCAGGTCCGATACCATTGCCGTAAGCTACTGTTATATTTTTTTGCATCAAAATTTACTTCCCCGATTAATCATGCAAAATTTTTCTTAAATAAATCAACAATATCAGTAGCTTCCCATGGAAATTCATTTCTTCCAAAATGTCCGTAGGCAGCAGTAGCTCTGAAAATTGGTCTTCTTAAATTGAATCTCTCGATGATTCCCGCCGGTGATAAATCAATATTTTCAAGTATAAATTTATCAAGCAATCTGTCACTGAATTGTGATGAACCATGTGTATTTACAAGTATTGAAACCGGCTGGGCTATTCCAATAGCATAAGAAAGCTGAATAGTACACTCTTTGGCAAGTCCGGCGGCAACGATATTTTTTGCTAAATATCTTGCGGCATAAGCTGCTGAGCGGTCAACTTTTGTTGAGTCTTTACCCGAGAAAGCTCCACCGCCGTGAGGCGCCCTTCCACCATAGGTATCAACTATAATTTTTCTTCCTGTTAATCCGGTATCTCCGTGAGGACCACCAATAACAAAATTACCTGTAGGATTAACATAATATTTCGTATTGTTGTCAAGATACTCAGATGGTATAATATTTTTAACTACATTTTCAATAACATCTTCTTTAATCTGAGTTTGTGATACATCAGGGTCATGTTGAGTAGAAATAACAACTGTATCCACTCTTAAAATTTCACCTGAATCAGCATATTCTATTGTAACCTGTGATTTTGAGTCAGGTCTTAAATAGTCCATAATTCCGGGTTGTCTTCTCAAATCAGCAAGATGTTTTACTAATTTGTGTGAATAGATAATTGGTGCAGGCATAAGCTCTTCAGTCTCAACATTGGCATAACCGAACATCATACCCTGGTCACCCGCACCGCCGGTATCAACACCCATTGCAATGTCAGTTGACTGCTGATTGATAACATTAATAACTGCTGCTGAATCTGCATCGAATCTAAGACCGTTCTTATCATATCCGATGTCACGGATTACTCCGCGAACCAAACTCTGCAAGTCCACATAAGTATTTGTTTTAATTTCGCCGCCCACTACAATCATACCCGTAGTTGCATAGCATTCACATGCCACGCGGCTGTTTGGGTCATCGGTCAGCATCGCATCTAATACTGCGTCAGAAACCTGATCGCAAATTTTATCCGGATGCCCTTCTGAGACCGATTCAGAAGTAAATAAATATGAATTATTACTCATTTGTGTATATCTTTAAAAGATTAAACATTAAACAATTAACTTTCTGAAATTTGACTTGAATCACCAACATTTAATTTGTGAAAATGACCTTTTACTTCAGCATCATTACCAATAATTGATTCTTCAAGTAGTGATGAAACTACTTTTGCATTAAAGCTGACAATGCTATTTCGAACTATACTGTCTTTAACTACAGCACCATCGGCAATAGATGCATAAGGACCAAGAACAGACCTTTCAATTACTGCCGAATCCGAGATAAAAACAGGAGGTATTATAACGGAATCTTTATATTTTGGAAATTGAGGCTTGTGGTCTAATAAAAACCTGTTAGTAGAAAGCAATGTTTCGGGTTTACCGCAATCGTACCAGCCTTCAACCGGGAAGGTTGTAAAATCAGCTCCCTTATCTATCATAAGCTGTAGTGCATCTGTAAGCTGATATTCACCTCTGGTTCTAATATTTTTATCCATTAACTCATTCAGACTGTTGGTAAGTAGCTCGGTGTCCTGAATATTATATAGTCCAACAATAGCAAGTTTCGAGATTGGTTCTTCAGGTTTTTCGATTAATTTTGTGATTTTGTTGTCACTGCCTTTTACAACGACTCCAAATCTTCTTGGGTCTTCAACAGCTTTCACTCCAATTGAATTTACACCGCTTTTGAATGCTAAACCAAGGTCAACATCAAAAATCGTATCACCAAGAATAATCATTAACGGTTCATTTCCGTAACTTTTAGAGCCAATCCATATCGCATGACCAAGCCCCAGACGCTGCTCCTGAACTACAAACTCAAATTCCATTGCCGAATATCTTTCTTTAACATATTCCTCAACAAGCTTACCCATATAGCCTGTAATAATCGTTGCTTTATTGATTGATTGCTCAAGCAAAGCATCAAGTATATGTCCAAGAATCGGCTTACCTGCTACATTTAGCAAAACTTTGGGTAATGAGTAAGTGTGTGGTCTGAGTCGAGTGCCGACACCGGCAACAGGAATTACTGCTCTCATTAAATATTTCTCTTAAGTCAAATTAATAATTACAAAAATACTAAATATATCTTAATGTAATCGTTTATAAATGCAACTTATTTTATTTTTATAACATTTAGATTGATTAAACGGAGTAATATAGTATATATAAAATCATAAATTAAACGAAATTGCGATTATCCGGTTGTTTATAAATTCATTCGGAATTTGAGCATTTCGGGATTCATGCAAGTGAGGAATTATCTTACCAACAGCAAATCCAACCGCAGAACCTATCAAAATATCAACCGGAAAATGTCTGCCTGAAAGTACTCTCAGAAGTGCAGTAGTAGCAGCAAGTGACATAGAACCAAGCCAAATTATATTGTGATTGCTATTATCGGGATAATATTTTGAATAGGATTCAGCGAAAAAAGTCATTCCCGCAAATGCAAGACAAGAATGACCTGAGAAAAATGATTGGCGTGCGTCTTTAGTCATTTTCATTTCAATTGGAACATCAGGATTATAAATATATGGTCTTGGCTGCTGGAAAATATTCTTAACAATTTGAGTTGTACCTACACTAAGCATACCTGTTTCTAAATACATCAATCCGTAAATCCCCCATTCGGGTTTTACTCTTTCGTCAAAAATTTGAATTGCAGGAACCGCAAGGCAAATACCAAGTAAAATATCGCTTACCAAAGCCGTGTTGTCATTGTAATTTTGAACTGCAAATCTATTGATTCCAAGCAATTCTTTTTTCATTAACTCTTCAATTTTATATTCGGTAAGGGGCTCATACTCACCTCTGCTCATTTGCACAGCAAGTCCCATAACACTTGCTGTTGTTATTAGTACAGTTTCAGTATTTTCATTGAATGAATAATTTGATGAGTGCAAATTAAAGTTCATCGAAATTATTAAAATCAATATCAAAGTACTATATTTCATTGTCAGACATTTCTTTTGGTAGTACTACAACTTCAATTGCTTCTTCAGCTACCAGATATTTATCTGCAAATTCAATCAAGTGTTCTCTATTGATAGCATTATATTTACCCAATACTTCGAAAATCATTTCCGGATTATTCCAGAATAATGTAAAATTGCCAATCATATCAGCCAAACCGTGAGAATATTGTATTTCATTTGCAATCTGAGAGGTAAGTTGATTTCTGGTTTTGAATAGTGAACTTTCATCAAAAAGCCCTTTCTTAACTTTTTCAATCTCAAAAAGTATAGCCTTTTTCAATTCATCAGTTTGGATTAGCGGTTTATTGCCCACTGCGTAAAATGTAAGTAGCGAGCAATGTTCACGCTTATCAACAAAAGCACCTACCTGAGATGCAATCTGCATTTCGTAAACAAGTTTTTTGTATAATTCCGAACTGCGTCCATTGCCAATCATATAAGAAAGTACATCAGCAGTATAAATATCTTCGGATTTGAAATCACCTAAATGAAAAGAAATAAATACAGCCGGAAGTGGTACATTGTCATAAGTAATTTCAGTTTTACCTTTTTGCTTGAAATTCTCAACAAAAATATTCCTTCGGATATTACCATTACTTTTTTCAATGCCGAAATATTTTTCGACGAGAGGCATCGTATTTTCCGGCGGACAATCACCTGCAAGAACTAGACAGGCATTTTCGGGATTATAGTATGTGTTGAAAAAATTCTGAACGTTTGCAAGCGTAGAATTAGCAACATCCTCCTTACTACCGTGAACTTCCCATGAATAAGAACACTCCGGCGAGTAAGCAAGAGCTGCCAAATTTTCACGCCATTTACCATAAGGTTGGTTTTCGATGGTTTGAAGAATTTCTTCTGTAACTACTTTTTGCTGAGTCTCAAGGGCGGATTGAGAAATTTCAGAATAGAACATTCTATCCGATTCAAGCCATAGACCTAATTCAATCTGGTGAGACGGTAAAGTCATTGTATAAGCGGTGTAGTCGTAAGTAGTGTAAGCATTATTTGTTCCACCGGCAGAAGAACAAATTTTATCAAATTCTCCTTTAGGTACATTCTTTGAGCCCTCAAACATCAGGTGCTCAAACAAATGTGCAAAACCACGAATACCAACTATTTCGTCCTTAGAACCAACTTTATATGATAAATTCATACTAACAATTGGAACTTTAGGATTATTTAAAATAATTACTTCTAAACCATTATTTAATTTGTGTCTGATTATTTTTACAGATTTATTAAGTTCAAAACTCATTTTTCACCAAAAATTAAATAAAAGACGCAGAAAAACATCAAAATTTTAAAAAAAATTTTAATAATTCATAATAATTCCCTAATTTGGAGTTTATTTTATTACTAATTTAAAAAAAAATAAGTTTAATTGGAGTATTTGTTATGAAAGTGTATGAAACACGGAGTATAAGAAATCTTGCCGTTGCCGGACACGCAGGCTCAGGTAAGACTTCTTTGATTGAGGCTATTCTTCACCACACAGGTATTATCAGCAGAATAGGTACAATAGAAGATAATAACACAGTATCAGATTTTAATGAGCTTGAGCACGAAAGAAGATGCTCTGTATTCAGCAGTGTTGTTAATGCTGAGCACAATGATAAAAAAATTAATATAATTGATACACCCGGGTATGATGATTATATCGGAGAAATGATTGCTCCGATGTATGTATGCGATACAGCTATGGTTGTCCTTAACGGTGTTAGCGGTATTGAAGTCGGCACAGAAAATGCCCTCACATATGCCAATAAATTAAGTAAACCTGTCTTCTATGTAATCAATAAATTGGACAATGACCAGTCCAGATTTGATGATATTATAAATGACCTGAAATCACAGTATGGCAACAAAGTAACAGCATTCCAGTACCCACTCAATCCAGGTAGCAACTTTAAAAGTATTGTAGATATTCTTTCTTTAAAATTATTAACTTTTAATGGTTCATCAAATCCTGAAATTAGCGATATTCCTTCAAGCGAACTTTCAAGAGCTGAAGAGATCCGAAATGAACTAATTGAATCTGTTGCTGAAACTAATGAAGATTTAATGAATATCTACTTCGAGGAAGGCAGCCTTACTGAAGAACAACTATTAACCGGACTACGCAAAGCATTCTTAGGGCGCGAGATATTTCCGGTATTTGTTACATCAACAAAATCTTTAGCAGGAATTTCATCAATTCTTGATTTTGTAGCAGATTATTCTCCGGCTCCAAATGAAGTTCCTATGCCTGTTGCAGAAGGTAGCATAAAAGTTGATTGCGATTCAAATGCTAAGGTATCATTATTTGTCTTTAAAATGTTTTCGGATCCGAAACTTGGAGATATGACATATTTCAAAGTGAAATCAGGCAAATTGCATTCAGGCATTGATTTAGTAAATGAATCAAGAAACTCGTCAGAAAGATTTGGAGGCGTTTATGTTGTTTCCGGCAAAAAACGAGAAGAAATAACTGAATTATCAGCAGGCGATATTGGAGCAACAGTAAAATTGAAGAATACTAATATCTCAGATACACTACATGAAAAAGGATTCAATGTTAAGTTCTTACCAATTGAATACCCGACAGGAAAAGTGCGTACTGCTATTGCTCCTAAGACAAGAGGAGAGGAAGAAAAAGTCGGCGTTGGTCTTCATGCTCTGCACGCCGAAGATCCAACAATTATAGTCGAACATTCTCAGGAATTACGCCAAACCATTATTTTTGCTCAAGGCGAACTGCATCTTAGTGCTATCAAATGGAGACTTGAGCATCGCTATAAAGTAGAAGTTGAATTTATTGAACCTCGTGTGCCTTACCGTGAAACTATTCAGAAAAAAGTACAAGGTTCGTACCGCCACAAAAAGCAATCAGGTGGTGCAGGTCAATTTGCAGAAGTTCACATGATGATTGAGCCATGGGTAGAAGGTATGCCTAATCCTGATGGTTTTAATGTTCGAGGAAAAGATATTTATCCTCTTGATTGGGGCGGTAGTCTTGAATATGTAAATTGTATCGTTGGTGGTGTAATTGACCAAAGATTCCTGCCTGCCATCCTCAAAGGTGTAATGGACAAAATGCAGGAAGGACCTCTTACAGGCTCCTATGTTCGCGACATTCGTGTAACTGTTTATGACGGTAAAATGCACCCTGTTGATTCAAATGAAGCTGCCTTCAAAACTGCCGGTATGATGGTATTCAAAGATAATTTTACTCAGGCAAGTCCTAAAATTCTTGAACCAATTTATAATGTTGAAGTAAAAGTACCTGAAGAATTCGTCGGTGATGTAATGAGTGACCTGCCATCACGTCGTGGTGTGATTCTGGGAATTGACTCTGAAGGTAAGTATCAAAAAATTAAAGCTCGTATGCCTCTTGCAGAACTTGATAAATATTCTCAGGGATTACGTTCTATGACTCAGGCAAGAGCAACCTACAGCTCCGAGTTTGCAGAATATCAGGCAGTACCGCCGAACGTTCAGGTTGAGCTTATTGAATCATATAAGAAAAGCCAAACTGAAGAAGAGTAATTTTTGCTTAATTATTCCGGTTACATTTTTTCTAAATGTATCAAAAAGCAAGCGAAATTTCTTAGTTAATATATTTATTGCAACCACATCCTCAAAGGTGTGGTTGTTTTTTTTATCGGTTTCCTAAAATAATCTCAATATATTTTTCGCTATATATGTGTTATTCGGTTAATAAATAATTATCAACTTATAAATATATTTAAAAATAACAAGAAAAATTTAATTTAATTAAAAATTAATTTGATTTTTGAGTAAATATTTGTATTTTTGATTTGCTGTGAATTATCGGATATTAACAATATTTTGAGGTGAAATTATGTTTGTTTTTATAAGATTTATAGCATTATTCGTGTTCTTCACAATATGCTCAGAAACGCTGGTTTATTCTCAAAAAAATGAAAATAAATCGTCCGAAAAAGAACGCTTAAGTAAAGATAATTTACTTGTAATGAAAAATCAATCCGATATCGGAAGTGAAGAAATATTACAGAAGTCATCAGCATTGCCAAACAAATCTCAGCAATCAAAAAATACTTCAAATGTAGTTAAAGATACAAATTGTTTCGACAATCAAATTTATGTTAAATTTTTGTATCATAACATTATTCCGCATATTATAAATGAAAGTAATTTGCATCTTTATGCAATATCTTTTGGTAATCCGGAACTTGATATTCTGATTCCAAAATATCGTATAATAAGAATTGAAGAGGCATTCAAAGTTAATAGTAAAAAACATTCTGAATATTTGAACTCAGCCGATAGAACTAATAATTCTAATTTAAAAAATATTTTTAGAATTGTTTTTGAACCTTCACAAAATATTGACGATATAATTCAGGAATTCAGCATGTTTGATTTTGTGGAATATGCTGAACCTGTGCCAATTGACAGAGTTTTTGCTGTTCCAAACGATACACGATACAATGACCAGTTTTATCTTGGAAAAATTTCTGCTGCTGCAGCTTGGGATATTCACAAAGGTGAAAATGGTTTAACAACTGTATTGATAGGTATTTGCGATTCCGGAACTGACTGGACTCATAATGATTTAGTAGAAAATTTATACCAAAATTTAGGCGAAGATGCTGATGGCGATGGTCTTACTATAGAATATATCGGAGGTCAGTGGGTACTTGACCCGGGTGACCTTAATGATATTGACGATGATGGCAACGGCTATGTTGATGACCTTATTGGTTGGAATTTTGTTACTGATGATGGTACAGCTGCCAATAATCCAAAAGCGGTCATTCCTAATAAACATGGTACTCACGTAGCAGGAATTGCTGCAGCCAAAACAAATAACAGTACCGGAATAGCATCAATTTCGTGGAATGTAAAATATCTTCCAACAAAAAATGGGAATAATTCAGGCTCAACTTCAATCATTAACGGATATAGCGGAATTATCTACCTTGCAGAAATGGGAGCAGACATAATTAATTGCAGTTGGGGAGGATATTCATATTCAAAAGCTAATCAGGAAGTTATTGATTACGTCAAATCTTTAGGATCATATCTTGTAATCTCTGCCGGTAATAACAGCAACAATACAAGAACATATCCGGCAGATTACAAAGGTGTTCTGTCAGTAGGTTCTGTAGCTCAGTCTGACGCAAAAGCATATTATTCAAGCTATGGTGCCTGGGTGGATGTTGCAGCTCCGGGAGGTGATTGGTTCGGTGATGCTCGAATTCTAAGCACAGTGCCGAATAACGGTTATGAAGTGATGCAGGGTACTTCAATGGCATCACCACTGGTAGCCGGACTTCTTGGATTGATGAAATCATATAATTACGATTATACTAATGATGAATTAACTGAAATTCTTCTTGCTAATTCTGATGATATTTCATCTCCTCTTGGTAATTACAATAATTTAATGGGATTTGGAAGAATTAATGCTGAAAAATCTCTTGAATTTCCAAATGCGAAAATGACAAACAAATTGAAAATTCTTCCGGCTGGCTTTGAATTTATTCCCAACAAGGATAATTACGCTCCGGATGAAAATATATCAATTGTAGTTCATGCAGATAATTTTAACCCTCTCTATGGTTCTTCTAATGTCAGTTTCGAACTTACTCAACAAGAGAATATTTTGAATATTCTATCCGGCAGCGGAAATTGTACATTCACAGGAGACTCACGCATTAAATTGGATACATTGAAGGTAAAAGTAAAAAACAATATCAATAAGGCTTTTGCCAAAGCCAATCTGGCTCTAACTTTTACTACTGATGTAGGTATTATTGGTGACAGTACATTCAATTTTGAAATTAATATTGTTGACCCTGACAAAGTACCAAAAGTATTCGCTTATAATGCATTCAGCCAAGATTCTGATCCAATTAGCCCTTTGTCATTTATTATTAATGACGCTACTAATTTGAACTTTTTGACAGCAGACCGATCACCTGTTTTTGCAAGAGGGGGGACCTGGTTCGAAGGAAAGTGGTATTGTATTGAAGATGATGGTACCGGTTCGTTAAAATTAGTGACATACGACACTACCAATGGTCAGAGAACAATTGTGATGAATTTCGATATACCGGTCAACGGGCTGGCTTATGACCCGGAAACTAATCTTATATGGGCTGTTGGCGGACTGAATGGTCAAAGTTTTTATACTGTTAATCCAAAATCGGGATCAGTTAAATTAGTTCAAGAATTTGATTATGGTATGCTACTCATCAATTTGGCATGTGATAAAGATGGAAATTTATTCATGATTGATATTGAAGATGATAATATTCTTCAATATGATAAATGGGAAGGTGATTTCCCATTTTGGAAAGATTTAAATGCAGATTATAATTTTGCACAAAGTATGGAATATGACCTTGATAATGAGATGCTTTATTTAAGTTCCTATTTTTATGATTCGGAAAGCAATCTTAATTCCGAGATTTCATATTTTGACTTTGACAACTCTTCGGTTATGAAACTATCTGATGTCAAGAATAATAATGAAATTACTGCTCTTGCAGTACCGCATAATTATAAACCTAATAAAATTGACCTTGTACAACCTGAATTTGCAACAATAATGCAAAGTAATATAGTTTTGAAATGGAATCAATTCCAGAATGCAGAAGGATATAAGTTGCATTTTGCAGATAATTATGATTTTATTGATGAAGATATTATCAATTTAAATGATACAATGTATGTATTCGATGAAACACCTGTGCTTGGAAAGTACTATTGGTACGTTGAAGCAAATCTGCCCGGAGGGGCAAACGAATTTTCAGGCAAATGGATGTTTGAAATTGCCGATATTTATTGTGCCCCATTTACTGACGAGTGCGATGAATACATTGGTAAATTTGAATTTAATACAATTTCAAATACATCAGGTTGCGGTCTTTTAAATGGTCATTCTGACTATAAACATATTCAAACTACTGTGGTCAGAGGAGCTGAATATCAAATCAAAGTGACTAATCCTGTTCAATATAATGGTGATAAAGTTGGTGTATGGATTGATTATAATCAAAATGAAGAATTCGACACAGAAGAATTGATTATACTGAATTCCACAGATGGCAATAAGACATTTTTGAAGAACATTACAATTCCAAATGATGCAGAATTAGGTAAAACAAGATTACGAGCAAGAATAGTATATAATATTGACTTAGATCCTTGCGATTATTCCGATTATGGCGAGTCGGAAGATTATTCTGTAATTATTACCGATATTCCTGCTGTTATAACTACAATTGCAACAAATGTAAGGTCAACATCAGCTAAAACTGGTGGCGAAGTTACTTCTGAAGGTGGTTTGGAAGTAACAAGTAAAGGTGTTTGTTGGTCTGATAATCCAAATCCGGATATTACAGATAATAAAACCATTGATGGTACTGGTGGTGGTGTTTTTGTCAGTAATATCACCGGGTTGACCGAAGGTACCAAGTATTATTACAGAGCTTATGCCACAAATTCATTGGGCACTTCTTATGGAACTGAGTACGAATTAACAACCGGCACCGGTGACGAACAAATCATTACATTAAATTCAGGATGGAATTTAATTTCATCCTTTATTGCACCCGATGATTCTTCAATACCCGCTATTTGGAATGATGTTAAAGATAACATAGTCTTAGTGAAGAACAATGCCGGAAAAACATATCTGCCATTATTTGATGTTGATAATATAGTAAATTGGCATAATTACGAAGGCTATCAGGTTTACACTTCTCAGTCGGTTGAGCTCGTAATTGCCGGTACAGAAGTTGTTCCGGAAGACCATAATATAGCTTTGGGGTCAGGCTGGAAAATTGTTTCCTACCTTCGCAATAATCCACTCAATATTGTTGATGCTATGGCTACATTGACTGATGATGATGCACTTGTAATCGCAAAAAATAATTCCGGTGGCACATATCTTCCTATGTTTGGCATTAATAATATTGGTAATATGCAACCGGGTCAAGGATATCAGATTTACTTAAGTAAAAATTCTATTCTGACTTATCCTCAAAACTCATTAGGGAAGCGTGCACTTATGGATGAAAGTTTAATCAAGCATCCAAAAATTCTAATACCGGCAATTTCAAATACCGGAAATAATTCTACTCTTGTTATATTTGCAGATGTTCCGGATGGCAATGAAATAGGTGTTTATTCTGAATTTGATTTACTTCTCGGATCAGGAATTTTCCTTGATGGAAAAGCAATAGTTACAATCTGGGGCAACAATTCTCAATCCCCGGGAAGCGATGGTGCTAAAGCCAACAACGAATTGCGGATAAAGCATTACGACAATAAAACAGGTAGATTGAATGATGTAGAGTTGTTCGAAATGACTGACATTATCAGCGGAGAATCACAATCTTGGCTGAATTACAAAACCGATGCTGTAATTATAGCTAAAGCAAATATTGAAACGATGAATGATGATTTATCCATTATTGTGAGACCAAATCCATTTTCAGATGTACTTACAATGGAGTTCAGTTTAAAAACTGAGAGCAAGGTCGTAATCTGTGTTTATGATAACAGAGGTGCCAAAGTTAGTACTTTATACGAAGGATTCCTTCAATCAGGCTTGAAGAAGATTTCACTTGATGGCTCTAATTTGGCGATTGGAGATTATACTGTTATTATTGATATTGAAAATCAAAGGTTCATAAGAAAAATTATTCGCATGAAGTAGCTTCTATATTTTACTAATCCCCCGACTCGTAAGTAAGCTCGGGGGATTTGATTTTTAATATTTCTCAAATGTTGTTTTTTTAAAAATTCTCTCACAGCCTGTCGAAAAAAATTGGAAATTTTTTCTTATTTGACATCTTTTGCTCCGGTTTTATGTCAAACTATTTCAGGATAAGACAGGTACAATTTTGAAGATGCTTCAATAAGGAGTAGTTTTTATTGGTATAAGAGATGAATTTCAAAATATTGCAATAGATTTTAGATGCGGCAGAGAAAAAAAACTCAAAAAGCACTTTTTTTAAATTTTCCGAAGAATACAGCCTTAAGATATATGGTATTCTGTGGTAGTAAATAGCTAAGGAATCCTTGATATTTAAGTGATGCTAATGAAGTGAGATTATAACTTATTGTATTAAATAAAATTAAAATAATTGTATTTTAAGTTTTTTTTTATTAAATTAGTATAAAATAAAAAGGAAATGCAATGAAAAGATTTTATACTACATTTATTCTGTTATTAATTACAATTTTTTCTGCAAAATCGCAGTATTGGAAAGAGTTTGAAAATATTCCTGCACCATTCAGGACTAACTATTGGTTAGATGTATATTTTCATCCGTCAAATCCTGATTATGGTTGGGTTTGTGGTTTCAGCGGAATGGTTATAAGAACAACTAATGCCGGCGATTCGTGGTCTGGCTCTATAGTAAATGGAGCTAATCATCTGGAGCATGTACATTTTCCAACACTAACTATCGGCTATACTTCCGGTCCGGCAGGCATTTTCAAAAGTACCGACGGCGGGGTAAGCTGGTCAAATATCACTCCTGAAACAATTGCTGATTACTGGGGCTGTTATTTTGTAAATGAGAATGTCGGTCTAGTTATTGGTGGTGGTTGTATAGGTCAGCAGAGATTTTACCGCACTGAAAATGGAGGACAGACCTGGACGTTGTTCACGGCAAGTGAGCCAAATTCAGGCTTAACAGATTTACTTCTATTCGAACCAAACGGATTAGGCTATGCTGTCTCAAGCGGAAACCTTTGGAGAACCACTGACGGAGGTAGAACTTGGGCTATTTTTACATCAACCGGTTCAAATGTCTGGCACGAGGAAATTACTAACAGCGGTTCTTCTTTTCTACTTCCTTATGCCGGTACAAACTGCTCAGGTCAGGGCGGAGACGGTGGTATGAGATTTACTACAGATATGGGAAATTCCTGGAATGTTTATCAGACAGGATTTGCTATGTTCGGGACATATTTGCTTGATGCTCAAAACGGATGGGCTTGCGGAGATGGAAGAAGTGTACTTAAAACGACTAACGGAGGACTTTCATGGCAAACTCGTAACTGTGGAATACGGCAAGACGGTAATCTTGATGATATCTGGTTTGTGCATCCAAATCTCGGATATGTCGTCGGTAGTGGAGTTTACAAGCTGTCGCCACCAGAATATGACTTTACCAAAGATTCATTATTTTTCAAAGATTTATGCCTTGGTGATTCAAAATCTGATAGTTTACTAATTAAACATCTGTCATTTATAGAAGCATATTCCGAATTTGAAATAATTGATGATTCCGATGGTAATTTCGAACTGATTACGCCACAGCAATTTTTCTATTTACCCGGCTGCTCTGATACAAGAATTTCTGTTCGATATACACCCAAAAATCAGAATGACCATTTAGCAAGATTGAAAATTACGGTACATCCAGGAACTTCTCAGGAAGTTATTAAATATATTTATTTGGTTGGAAAAGTAAGTAAAGTTACAGCATTTCCTCAAAATGATTTGATAATTGAAAACCGTGTTGTTTGTAATACTATGAATATCATTGCTTTACCATGGTTTTTAGAAGGAGATGGCGAGTCAATTCTTGATATCAGACAAATTGAAGGCACAAATTTTATCAGAAATATGTCACCAATTCCATATCCGCTTACCAAACCTGTTACAAACTCTGAATTTGCAATTCAGCTTCCTGATACCGGTTGGTTTGAAACGAAATTCAGAGTTACGCTTGACCCTTGTTATAAAGATACAGTTATTACGATTCGAGCTTATGGAGTATCACCAATTATAAGTCATTCGGGTAAAACAGATTTTACAAGCGAATGTCTTGAAACTATCATTGACACTATAAAAATTCATAACACTGGCAATGATATTCTCAATATTGATGGTGCCAGATTAGAACCAACTTTAAGTGGTTTTTCGATTGTTGGATGGATAAATCAAAATTCATATCCTGTAAAAATTCAAAGAAATGAATTTGCAGAGATTTTAATCTCCTACTCACCGGAAAAATATGGAAATGAGAATTGTCAAATAATTCTTGTTAATAATGATTCAACAAAAGTAAACGGTAATAAAAATCCATATATTATTAATTTAACAGGCAATTCAAACGGAGTCGAGCTAATTGATTCATTATTTATTGACTTTGGTGATATTTGCCTTGGATTGACTAAGTTGCAAACTGTCAGACTAAAGAATAGCGGAAACCTCGATGCAATATTAAGCATTAGGGATATTCCCGGCGAAATGATAGTCTCGATTGAAGATATTAATCGCCGAATCAGAGGCAATGATTCAGTTTCAATAAGAGTTTCTTATAATGCCCTTAAAAAAGGTGAATTCAGGGAAGTAATTGCAATTAGAGCTGAGCCATGCGATGAAATAACATATCTGATAATTAATGGCAGAGTAGTATCGAATGAGCTCGATATTATTCCTGAGGTTATAACAGGCATTGTAAAAACAGGCGAAATTTTGACTGAAACAGTTAGAATTAATTCTCTAAGCGATATAAATTTAAATGTAAAAAGTATAAGAGTTGAACCTGAACCCCAAGGCTGGAGTTATAATTTCAGTCCGGGAGTTCCGATGGTACTGCTTCCTGAGCAAGGAGCAGATTTTACATTCAATTTTACACCACTTTCAGCATCAAAGCTTGAAGGCAGAATAGTAATTGAAACCGATGGTTTGTGTCTTGAAACATTCTATGTTGATTTAGATTTATCCAGCTTTAGCCGACTTGTTGATGTCAACCCTAAAGCTGCTGATTTTGGTTTGACTTTATGCGAAAAATCAGAAAAATATTTTGATATTACGATATCGAATCGTGGATTTTCGCCTGATACCATAAGTTCAATTTCGTTTTCACCTGATATTAATGAATTTTCAATATTAAATTTACCGGAATTACCACTTATACTTCAGCCCGAAGAAGATTTTATAATTCGTTTAAGATTTTTACCGCAGAATGAAGGAATATTTTTGACGAATCTTAATATCGTTACAATAGGTGATGATGGGCAGAGCTTTTCGGTTTTATTAACCGGTGAATTTAGAATGTCTGATATTGCGCCCAAAATTCACAATGTTGATTTTAGGAATTTAGAACTCTGTTCCGAAAAACAACAAATAACAGTAAAATATATAAATAGCGGCTCAATAGCTGATACAATTATTTTTTCTGATTATCAGGGGCATACTGCTTTTAGTATTATCGGAGAAAAATGGACAATAGAATCAGGAGGTGAAGCAGAAATTTCACTTGAAGTAAGTCCGGATTTGTTTTCAGAAGTTGGTAATTATTCAGGTAAATTTGTTTTAAATTCAGTTGTTTGTCCGGATAATTTCGAGATTAATGTCCAGGCAGAAATAATCAAGCCAGAATTAATTATTATACCAACAACGATTGATTTTGGCTCAAAATGGGAAGAACAGAAACCTGTCTTGAAAGTTGAGATTCATAATGTTGGTCAGACTGATTTAAAAATAGATGATATTAGTCTAAGCAATGAGATTGACTTTATTCTTATAGGTAGTCCTCTTGGTCAAATGATTTCTTCCGGAAAACATATTGAGTTCGATATTCAATTTATAGCAGGAAATTTTGGTGACTATAGCGGTGAAATATTGGTAAAATATTCATCTCTTTGTGTGGATTCAGTTAGTGCTGATATTTCAGGCTCAGTATTTGAAGAAAAGTATGAAAATTTAGTTTTCATAAATGAATATGAAGCAGTAGCAGGCGAGCAAATTGAAATTTCCGTCAACCTGAAAGAAGGAATTGAGAGAATTAATGCCGAACAAATTGACATTCAAATTAGCTTTGATAAATATCTTTTTTATCCCAATGCTATGAGTGTAAGGCAGAATAATTTATACAGTCCAATTGAATTTGATTACTTAAGTGGTGTTTTAAAAGTATCAGTATCAGGAAATCAGTCCAAAGATTTGCTCAAATCAAACGGAGAAATTTTTAAGATTTTGGGTACTGTAATGGCTTCAATTCCTGATAATACGCAACTCAAAATAGACGTGTTTGATATTGCAACTGATAAAGATATTATGATTGATACTCAAAATGGCAAACTTCAGCTTACAGATTACTGTGCTGAAACTGTAGCTTTAAGTAAATTTATTATGATGCCATGGTTCAGAATTAAGTCGGGTGACCTTGCAAATGATGGCATTTATAAGTTTCAGATGAATTCAACCGGCGACGTTGATGTAGAATATTCAGTTATTGATATTTCAGGAATTATTTCTGAAAGTGGTATAATCAGACCGGGACGAGAATATTCGGAGGTAATAATTAATTTACGAAATCTCAGTTCAGGCAACTATTTCATATTATTAAAATCTAAGTATCAAAATGAGATGTTGAATATTATAAATATAAAGTAGGATTGAAGTCTTCTTGATTTAAAAATAATATTCCATTGTAAATAAATAAAACAACTCTGGTTGTAATCGGGTTTTTCCACCGGATATAGCGGTTAGAGGTTTGTTGATATACACTTTTTTTAAATGGATTATTCATTTAAGAAAAGAACTCACTTCATTATTTTTGGACTTGACTATGGTAGTATTACAAATTTACCTTTCTCTTCAAACACGTTTAAACCCTCGGAATTTTCTCCGGCAACCTTGAAAAGATAAATTCCTGTTGGAAGTAAGTTGCCGTTTCTGTCACGTCCGTCCCATTCGACACCGCCATTACCGTCAGTTTCTACTAAAGTAAGTAATTCTGATCCGTCTAATGTCATGATAGTAACCGTAGCTCTATTAGTCAGATTTGCGAAATATATTTCAGGATTTTCAGATTGTCGGATAGGATTTGGATAAATGAAAACATCTCTCAAATTGTCTTTTGAAATAACAAAACCAAGTGTATTTCCTGCACCTTTAGTCATTTCGTTGCCTGAAGCAGCGATAATATTATTTGCAGTTATAGTATAGTTTCTGCCTCGAGCTCCCTGATTTCTGATTTCCTGTGAGAGATTCAAAAGTACATATTGATTGTCAGTTTGGTCAACTTCTGCATATAAAACTCGTCCAATAGGATTCATTTTGTAATTTTCTGCAATTTCGGCTGAAGTTGTTTCAACTTTTTCTGAAAATTTAATTCTTAGAAGCGTCTCAGATGCAAATTCAAGACTTAGAAGATATAATTCAGGCTGCTCAATTGGCACAAAATATTCAAAAATAATTTCGCTTTCCCGAACAGGATTATTGAAATAATCGCTGAATCTAAAGTTTCTGAGAGAGTAATTGCCTTGTAAAAATTTCTTATCAAATGTCAGAATCAAATTACTGTCATTGCTTATTATTGCTGATTTGCAGTTGCTAAAAATTACACCATCCGAATCAAAAATTCTAAAATATTCAGGCGCAAGACTGTTTCTACTTAGTCTTCCGGATAAGCTTAGATTTATACTTTCGTCGCTCAAAATCTTAATTGAATTTGGTTTGGTTTCAGGTGTAGTAATTATTTCGACTATTTCACTGAAATCACTGATTTCGTTTGGAAGATTTGAATTATAACAAGCCAGTACAAATTCGTAGTATGAATTTGCAGATAATCCATCAAGTAATATTTCAGTTCCGCTTGTTCTTGCCTGCTCGATTGCCTGTGGTGGATTTGAACTTCTGTCCACAAAAAACAGAACATATTCCTCGGCATTTTCAATTTCATCCCATTTAAAAAATGCTGAAGTCTGACTTTCTGCCCAACCTTCAAAATTCTTTGGCGAATGAGGACCGTTGAAATTTACATCAAATTCAAAAAATGATGTATTGGAAAATGTCGAAATGCCTATTTCATTAACTCCGTTTCCATCAAAATCATGAATTACAGCGGTATTCGATAAAGTAGTTGGATAGTACCAAAATGGCTTCATATTACTATTTGTTGAATCCCAAGTCCAAACATATAAATTTGGGAATGCCGAAAGTACGATTTCATCTTTTCCGTCCATGTTCAGATCGCCGAAAGAGGCTCCATTCCTGAAAAACACTCCTTGCCGGGTTGCACCTAACCTGACACCATAGATATTATCGCTCCAAAATTCTTTTTCGTAAGAGTCGGGAGCGGTTGAACGTAACAATCGAACAGTCCAAAGTGGCGTTCCGACCTCATTTTCATTAAATAATTTAACACTTCCGGCATAAGCATGCATAATTTCCGGTTTTCCATCGCCGTCAATATCAGGCTTTTCTATATATTGAGAACTGCTTGCCACAGAATTAGAGTCAACAAACTCAAGATTCAAAGTGCCATTATTAAATTCATATATGAATAAATGTCCTCGTGTATTTGCAAAGACTAATTCATACCTTCCATCGCCGTCGAAATCAGCTATTGCTGAGCCACGTGACAAAGCCACCTGATTTAAAGTTCCGGGAAGAATGGCGCGTGTTAGTAATCTGTAATTGCCATTTATAAATTTGTAAACAGCATAATAATTTAGCAAATTTAAATCAAATTTATATCCAATCAGCTCATCAATACCGTCACCGTCTATATCGAATATTTGCTCAGCCCAGAAGGTTGAGTCTATAGGACTCCGGTATAATTCCTTTTCAAAAGGATTATTCCCGTAAATATTTGCTTGCTTGATGGTGCTTAAACCATCAGATGTACCAAAAATTTCAGGAATTCCATCACCGTTTGAATCGCCAATTCCTGCAGCAATCCAACCTTCACGGGATGTGTCCTTAAGTTTGAAAGAGTTATTATCAAATTCATAAATTGCTGCATCACCTATAAATAAACCGCTGAGGTCATTTATTGCAAGATGCTTTTTGCCGTTATTATAAAGGTCTTCTACCTGATTGAGCAAGTATGTTCTTGGTAATGTATAATTCTTCCTCACAAAATTTGCAGTATTAAAAACATCATTTTTCTTCATAAAATTGAAATTTCTCTTCGTGCTGTCTCCTGAACTTGTAAAAAATATTGCTTCTGCCGAATACTCAATTTCAGACTCGATGTCATCCCCCAAGACTACTGTGTGATATCTTGAATTAAAGTCAAATTGCCTTGTTACTCGGAATTGTTCTTCACCGGACTTTCCATATCTAACTATGAGGTTACATTTTCTATCTGTAGAAGCACCTAAAATAACTACTCTTTTATCGTTATAATAAGCATTTTCGACATTAAAACTTGATACAATTAAAGGTGAATTATCGTTAGTAATGTTAAGATATATTCTTCTTTCAATAATATTTGTGTTTTTTTGATAAACTCTGAGTGACAAGGTATGAATTCCGTTTCTCAAACCTACTAAATTGATTGTACCAAGCTCACTACCAATTACCTGAGAAAATTGTTTTTCTGTTTTAACTACCCATTGAGAAGGCATAATTCCCTCTCCAATTGCTAAATCGAAACTTTCGAATAAGCTTGATGCAGCTGTACCAGTGATTGATATTTCAGGATTTGTGGAAATATTTATATATTGTTCATTTTTTGGATAGTTAATTTCAAATACTGAACTGCCGCTTGCAATCACAGCATTTCCTATATCAAGAATTCCTGCACCATAGAAAACATCCCAAACGGGATTATTTATTCTTTGGGCTGACATCTGGATTATTCCACGAACTTCGGCAGGTGAGAGGTTGGGATTTTTTTCAAGAATAAGTGCCGCCGCAGCAGATACTGCCGGTGCAGCAAGTGATGTACCATTTGTAACTTTGTAGCCACCACCGACATCAGTTGTTAGAATATTTTGTGAAGGTGCAACAATATCCAGCATAGAGCCATAGTTAGCTCTACCTGCTCTAACAAGCCCTTCATCAATGCCACCGACTGATATTACTTCAGGATGGTCGCTTGGATAATGCTGATTATTCCAGCCATTATTCCCTGAAGAAGAAATCATAACACAGCCCATTGAGTATGCAAATTTGATAGCGTCATGTACTATCGGCGATTCATTCCTTTCCCCGAAGCTGAAATTCAGGACTTTAGCACCGTTTAAAACTGCGTAAACAATAGCTCTTGCAATATCATCAGACTCTGCATTACCGGTTATATCAAATGCTTTGGCTGTCAAGATTTTCGAGTTAAAAGCAATACCCGCTATTCCTATTGAATTGTTCCGTGTTGAGCTCATAACTCCGGCAACAAGCGTACCGTGTTCACCTTGGTCATCGGGTATAGGGTCAGGATTTGAAAAGTCACCGAAATTAGCAAAATCCTGGTCAACAAAATCAAATCCTATTACATCATCAATAAATCCATTACCATCATCATCTATGCCATTCAAATCACCGAAAACTCCATTACGCTGCTCTGTATGTGGCCATGGTTCAAAAGTACCGTTCCCGTTCAAATCTTCTTTTGAATTAATCCATAAATTGTCTTTCAAATCAGGATGATTAAAATCAATTCCTGTATCAATCAATCCGATTATGACGCCCTCGCCTGTTGATGTTCGCCAAGCCTTTTCGGTATTTACAGCCTGAATCCACCATAATTGATTATAAAGTGAATCATTCGGTTTTAAATCGTCTTTATGAATTTTGAATATGTAGTTTGGCTCTAAACTTATAAAATTTTCATCGTTGCCAAGCAATTCATATACTTTTGCCAATTTGCTGAAATCACCTGCAGGAATCAGATAAAAACTTCCAAGTTCAGAAATAGCTTCCATTTGATTGGCATTTAGCAAAATTTCGCTATCTTTATTTTTAGTCATATCATTGAAATTTATCGCAGGTTTTTGATTTATTCCAATTTTTGAAAGCTCGCTACTGAGTTTTGTTGGATTTCCTTTATACTTAATTAAGTAAGAATTAAATTCCTGACCAAAAGCCGAAATCTCGCATAACATTCCAATTATAATGTACAGAATTAATGTATTTTTCATAGGTTATTCAGTTGTTTTATTATTAATTTCTAAGACGGATATTATGAAATTGTGTTGAAATTTAATTTGAGAATAATAATTATTCAAATTTTAATTTACAATTTTAGTTGAAGAAAATTTTCATAATAATGCTGAAATTTGCAGAAATATTGCTATTTTGCAAATTATTATTTTGCAAAATTACTAAAAGTTTGATTATTTATGTCAATAGAATTTCCAAAAGCATATTCACCACAAAATTCAGAAAGTAAATTTTATGAAGAGTGGATAAATAAAGGATTGTTTAATACAGACGAAATGTCTGATAATCCTGCATACAGCATACTTATGCCACCTCCGAATATAACCGGTATATTACATTTCGGACATATTTTAAACTTGACAATACAGGATTTATACATCAGACGTAAAAGACAGGATGGATTTGAATCATGCTGGTTTCCTGGAACTGATCATGCAGGAATTGCTACTCAGGCAAGGCTTGAAACTGAACTCCGAAAAGAAGGACTCAGCCGATATGATTTAGGCAGAGAAAAATTTGTTGAGCGAATTTGGAAGTGGCGTGAAAAATATGGTGGAATTATTCTTGACCAGAAAAGAAAACTTGGTATTTCGCCTGACTGGGACAGAACCATTTTTACAATGGACGAAGCTCCAAGTAATGCTGTAAACGAAGTATTCATCAGACTTTTTGACGAAGGTTTGATTTATCGTGGCAAAAGGATTATTAACTGGTCTCCAATGGGAATGACTGCTCTTTCAGATGAAGAAGTAGAATTTTGTGAGGTGAAAGAACATCTCTATACAATGAGATATTATTATGAAGATGGTTCTGGCTATCTGATGGTTGCTACCGTCAGACCTGAAACAATATTTGGTGATACCGCTGTTGCAGTAAATCCAAATGATGAAAGATATAAGCACCTGATTGGCAGTAAAGTTCGCGTACCGCTTTGTGGAAGACTTGTTGAGGTTATAGCTGATGAATATGCTGACCCTGCTTTCGGAACAGGTTGCGTAAAAATCACTCCTGCACATGACCCAAATGACTTCTTAGTCGGAGAAAGACATAATCTGGAGATAATCAATTCAATAAATCCTGACGGCACTTTAAACGATTTTGCCGGTGAATTTGCCGGACAAGAAAGATTTGAAGCAAGGAAGAAAATTGTTGATAAATTGAAAGAAAAAGATTTAATAGAGAAAATTGAAGAATATACCCATAATGTTGGTTTTTCACAGCGTGGGGGAGAGCCGGTTGAGCCCTATTTAAGTGACCAGTGGTTTGTCAAGATGAAGCCTCTTACCGAAAAGGCTCTTCAGGCAGTTCAGGATGGCAGAATTCAATTCCATCCAAATCATTGGGTTAAGACCTACGAGCATTGGCTTACAAATATCAAGGATTGGTGCATATCCCGTCAATTATGGTGGGGACACAGAATACCGGTTTATTATACCGAAGACGGCAGATTTACTGCTGCAAACTCTCCTGAAGATGCAAGGAAAAAGCTTGGGCTTGATGCCGTTGTGACATTAAGACGTGATGAAGATGTACTTGATACATGGTTTTCATCGTGGCTATGGCCCCTGACGACAATGGGTTGGCTTGCAGACGGTACAAATGAGGAAAGCCCCTTACTCAGTAAATTCTTGCCTTCAGATTTGCTCGTTACTGCACCCGATATTATATTTTTCTGGGTTGCAAGAATGATAATGGCTACTCTCCATTTCAAAAATGAGATTCCATTTAAGAATGTTTATTTCACGAGTTTGATTCGTGACGGGCAGGGGAGAAAATTATCCAAATCACTTGGAAATTCTCCTGACCCGCTGAACGTGATTGATAAATACGGAGCTGATGCTGTAAGGTTTACAATGGTTTATATGTCTCCATTGGGTCAGGATGTAAGAATGGATGTTAATGTCGAAACTCAGGATATTCCTTCAATCGAAATAGGAAGAAATTTCTGTAATAAAATCTGGAATGCAGGCAGATTTCTAATAATGAAACGAGACCAAATTTCTGAAGAATTCAATATTAAATCTGATGATATATTAATTTTTGATGAATTAACTCTTTCGGATAAATGGATTTTTTCCAGATTGAATACTGCTATTGAAAATATTAATTTTGCTCTTGATAATTTCAAAGTCAATGATTATTCAAAAATACTCTATGATTTTATATGGCGTGACTTCTGCGACTGGTATGTCGAAATTATTAAAATTCAGTCAAATCAAAGCAATGACGGTGCATATAAGGTCAGACTTTTGAATACAGCTATTGGTATTTATGAAAATATTTTACAACTTATTCATCCGATTATGCCATTTATAAGTGAGGAAATTTGGTACTTACTTGCCGATAGAAAGCAAAGTATTTCTAAATCTTCATCACCAAAATTAAATTCTGAATTGATTAATCAGGATATAGAAACAGGGTTTGAACTCTTGCAAAGTATAATCGAAGAAATTCGCAAATTGCGATCTACAGCGAATATTCCACCTTCTAAAAAAGTTCCGCTTTCAATTAATCTCAAAAATGAAGCGGCACTTGAATTTATTAATAATCAAAAAAATGTAATCGAGCTTTTATCGAAATGCACTGACTTGAATGCTGGCATAGATATTCAAAAGCCCGAACCTGCTCTTAGTGGAGTTGTTCGCGAAAATGAAATATATCTCGCAATTGGTGACTTAATTGATATAGAAGCCGAAAAAAATAGACTTAATAAGGAAATTGAGCGACTTAAAAATTTAATTTCCAGCACAGAAAAGAAGCTGTCAAATGAAAAATTTGTTACTAATGCTGCTCCGGAAATTGTTAATAATGAACGTGAGAAATTAGCAAACCTTACAAATTCCTTAGAAGTTGTCAAAGGTAATCTTGATGGATTAGGCTGATATATAGATTAGTAATTTGTTTTGGTTGGCTGCAATATTCGATTTATTATATAAGATTGAGCGAAGTTAAAGAATATATTTTCCAAATATTTATATTTTTCAACTTCGCTCAGCGTAACAATATGTTTTTCCGAAATCGAGACTATCAGCATCGGATATTATTTTCAGTTTGGATTAAAAACTGAGTAGTTTAACCCATTGATTCAATTAACCTTTGTATTTGCTTAGTACTTATCATCTCTCTCAAACTTAAATCCAAATCTTTTGCTATAGAATTAAGAGCTGAATTTTCATCATCGGAAATGTTATGCTCAAAAAAACTACCTGACGAGTCTGCAACAAAATATCCTAAAGCTATAAGTGATTTCTTAAAATTGAGAGCTTCTTCTCTATCAATTTTTCTATCCAATAGAGCGGAAATATATCGCAAACCTTCTCTGTCTCCAAGTCCTGACAAACTTCTTTTCTCTTCGAGAATACCAATTACCGGAAGTTCAACGAATAATTCATTCAATAATTCACTATTGAACTTTCGAATATTTTTAAGGAATGTCTCAATTGCTGTGACTTCCTTTTTGTCAATTTTACCATCAATGTCTGCAATGTAATTAAATACACGTATAACCGATAGTTTGAGATTTTCAATCTCATCGGTTGAAAACTTTTCCATTAGACTCATTTCAAACTCCTAAAATAATTTGGAACTATTTATTTATGAATAATATCTTTCTGATTTTTTGTCCGTTATCGTTAGTAATTTCGACAAAATAAGAGCCGCTGGCAAAGTTTGGTAAATCAATTGTAATATCCTGAGAATTATCTGAAATATAATCCAGTATTTGCAAACCATGGATACTAAAAATCTTGACTCGGGAAAATTCACCATTTCCGGAAATAATTTTTACATAATCCTGAGCAGGATTAGGAAATACACGAATTGATTCAGAGAACATTTCGTCACTTACCGATACTGATTTCTGACCAATAACAACATCATCCAAATACCAGCCGTTGCCGTTTCTGAATGTATTTGATTCAAAAAGTAGTCTGACAAATACTCTTTGGGCTGATTCCATATTCGGAATTAACAACCTTTCAAATTTCCAATCGCTGTTGGAAACTGAATTATTGCTCCAATCAGGGTACATATTTCGGTTGTATTTTGCAAGAGGCTGCCAGCTTTTCATATCATCATACGAAATTTCAATTAAAGCAGAATCATCTGCAGGAACTGAGCAAATGTGCATAAATGTCATGAATAAATCATCTTTTTCCGGCATTGCAACCGGTAAAAAAATCAATGTATCAAACTGCAGATTTCCGTGCTGCCGGAAAGGGGCATTACTAATTGATTTTGAGCCTACAGCAGCAACTTCATCAGTTACTTCCCAATCACCGGAAATAAAATAATATGGTAGTGGAATTGATTCAAAGTCTTCTCTGACTGATTCAACACTGGACCCTGTGAATACTGCTTTAGGAAGGCTTAACTCGCTTACAGTTTCTTCTTGCAATATATCAAAAAAGTCACTTATGCCGGCTTTGTAGCTGTAAAAACCAAGTTCGGCAGGATTGTCAGAAAATTGAATAGTTTTGCCTGTGTCCTGTGGCGTTAAAGTAATAGACCCGATTGCAGTTTTATTTCTGTAAACTTTTGCAGATTTGAGATTTACAATTGGAGTTATACTATCTGTTCTCAAAGTCGGCAATTTAATTTCCATAGAAACATTATTGCTTAAATTACCTTCAATTGTCACAATAGATGGAGCATTTGGCTGCTTAGAACCACCCGGATAGGCAATTAATTCACGGACAATACTTGAATCTTTTCCGGCAACTGCATAAATCTGATACTCGTACATTTTAAAAGGCTCAACATCAGTATCACTGAATTTGTCTTCATTCCCATCCAGAGTTGCGATGATTCTATTATCCCTCATTAGCTTGTGCACAAAATCTTCAGGCTTAAGTTCTTGTCCGAAAGCTCTTTTAGTTGGAGGTTCCCATGAAAAATTTAGCTCAAGCGGATTAGCAAAATCCGAGATATTTTCAAAGTTGTCAGGGGGTTCAGGTGCTCTTATATTTATGATTGCTGTAAAAATATCACTATCCGAAATATTGAAAACAGCATTTCGCATATCCACCCATGACGGATAAATTATACCATCATAGAATGCACTTCCGCTGTAATCTCCTGCAAATGACCTACCTGAAAAAGGATTGAGTCTTAGGTCGCTTTGAGTATCAGATACTCTTCTGTCAATCCAGGTATTGCCTCCATCGCTTGAATAGCTGACATAACACTCAACCATAATATTTTCAGCGTCATTCCGACTATCAAGATACATTATGCTAAGGTCACCATTAAGTGGGTCAATACTCATCCACTGCCAGAACTGGTCATTTGTTGTATCCGAATGAACAATCACAGGATTTGACCAGGATTCGCCTTCATCAGTTGATTTTGAAAAATAGACATTTGGATAATTATCACCTGACCAGCAAAGATAAAGAGTTCCTCGTCTTGGACCGTCAGTAATATCGGTAATCAAAACCGGATAGGTTTCAGCTCTGACGACTTCTTTGACAGTGTGTCTGTATCCACCCTGACCGGTCAGAAACCGAGTTTCACCGAAGATGTTATATCGGTGGATTATTCTTGGATCTGTAAAAGTTTTGCCACCATCGTAAGATTTTGAAAATCCTACGCCATGTTCTATCCCATGATTCCAAACAATATAAAGCTCTCCTTTCGGACCGGTCGAAGCAAGCGGGAAGCTTTGTCCGTAAGTTGTATCTTCACTCGAACCGGGAAGGCGGTGGCTTACGTTTACCGGTTCAGACCAGCTTTCACCTAAATCTGTTGATTTAGATATCACAATTTGAGTTGCAGAATCCCTTGGTGTCACTCTTTTCCATGGGACATAAACATGTCTGTGGTAAGGCGATTGAAGAGAGTTATCTACCTGCACATAATATTTGTCTTCAAAAGTGGAATCCATTGTTTGATTACCCAAATGTATAATTACCGGAATGTGGGCTTTCCAAGTAACACCTTCGTCGGTTGTTTTAGCAATGAATACTCCATTTTCTCCAACTAAACCGGCATCAGAATTTAGTACATCACCAAACCCGCCATAGCATAAGTAACCGACACCTTCAGTATCAAAATATACTGACGGGTCATTTGTAGAACGCCAGTTTGGATATGGTTTTCCAAGGTTGAGATTTCTCCATGTTAAACCGCCGTCGCTCGATACATAGACCCATGTAGATGAGTTTGCCCGATAATCAACAGCGGAAGCGATTAAATTGTTTGGATTTTTAGGATTAACAGCAATTGATGATTCATTCTGCATCTTATTTGGTTCTGAAGCCAATTCATCAATTGTTGCATCAACATTCAGAAATTTTGGCAGTTTTTTTTCTTTAGATAAAAAAGCATCGCCAATTTCAATTTTCTTAACAGTTTCAGGAAGTGGATGAGCAGCTTTCATATATCTCTTAAAAGCCTCTTTTGCTCGGCGGTGCTCTTCTGCAGAATCCGCAAAAAGTGGTATAATTGCCAATAATATAAAAAGAGTAACAAGTTTTTTCATATCTTCATTCCAAATTACCAATACTAAAGATTTAAATTTAACAAAAATATCTAATTAATGCAAATTATATTTAGAATGAACGATTTAATTCCATTAAATTATACAAATATTATTCAGAAGTCCATTTTAATCAATTTTAAAAATTTTCAAATTAATCAGAATATTGACCTAAATCCAATATAATTTATAAAATATTTGTAAAATTGAAAAAAAAATGACTTAAGTTCAATATTTGTTAAGAAAATTACAAGAATAAAACAATTAAATCGTAATTTTGTAAAGTAGTTTATTATTGTATTAAAGAAAAGAATTTTTTAATTTGATGGTGCAATCAGGGGATTAAAATATGGGCAAGATATTTACAATAGCATCACTCTGGATAATGTTAAGTCTGACCCTAAAGTCACAGGTTTTAACAGTATTCAATATTGATGCAAGCAACTTTCCTCTTATGCGTGCAAACTTTTATATGTTTGATGCTGATGGAAATTATATAACCAATTTTTCAGATGAAGACTTTACTGTAACTGAAAATGGAGTAACAAGAGATATTTTTAGTGTATCTTGTCCTGATGTAAAGCCTGCAAGAGCACTTTCATCAGTATTAGTTATGGATGCCTCCGGTTCGATGGGTGGAATAAACATTCAACTTGCCAAAGCTGGTGCCAGGTCATTTATAACAGGTGTACGAAATAACAGAACTGAAATAGCGATAACTGCATTTGATGAAAAGAATCATCTTGTGACGGGATTTACAAATAACAAAGAAAGTTTACTCAAAGGTGTGGACGGTATTTTTTATAATAAGTACGGGTGGACTAATTATAATGCCGGTTTCATCGAACCTCAGCATGGTTCTTTGATTATGTTGAGACCTAAAGCAAACAAAAAAGTTATCGTATTTCTTTCTGATGGAAAGCCCACTACAGAAACACTAATTGATGAAATCTTGCTTGGAGCATCTGAGCAGGAGGCAACTATTTACTCTGTTGCCATTAGAATGAGTATTCAGAAAGAAATGAGAGAACTTGCAGAAAAATCTGGCGGAAAATGGTTTGATAATATTCGTACAGAAGAGCAGGCAAACAATATTTATAAAGAAATTTTAGAGCTTGAACAGGGCGAAGACTCTCCTTGTACTATAGAATGGTTAAGCGAAACAGTTTGCGAACCGATTGATATTGCTCTCAGTATTTCAATCAATCGATTTGGAAGGACATTTAGTACTACTTATCCAGCTCCTCCCAATTCAATAGCAAAATTATTAATTGAGCCGAGTTCAATTAATTTTGGTGGTATCCGACCTAATGTAAGAAAAGATACAATTGTTGAAGTTACAGCAATAAACAGTGACTTTGATGTTGCAGATATTTTACGAAGCAATAATGCTTTTACTGTCAATCCGACTAAATTTTCACTGAAAGCAGGTGAATCAAGGACAGTTACCGTTAGTTTTATTCCTCGTGACAGTGCGTATACTTATGGTGAATTAAATGTTCAAAATGAAAAATGTCCTGAAATAATGTACTTAAGTGGTGGCTGGCCCGGAAAACCGCCTCCGAAGCCAACTTTAAAAGTTGTTCATCCAAACGGTGGCGAGGTGTTTGTAGTTGGTTCTGATACTGTAATAACATGGGAAGGAATCACTCCACTCGATACTGTAATGATTGAATATACAACTGACGGAGGTAATAATTGGGATGTGATTACAAATTTGGCTACAGGTCTTAAATATGATTGGAATAACATACCAAGAACACCAAGTGACCAATGTCTTGTTAGGGTTACTCAGCAAAGTTTCGCCGGATTTGAGGAGACTGCAATTAGCGGAGGAAGCACGGGACTTGATATATCAAGAAGAATCGTTAAAGATAATGCCGTAAATTTAATAATTGTCGGGTATTTTTCAGCATCATTTTCAATAGGCAACAGATTTTTACAGAATCGTGGCGGTTCAGATATTTTTGTTTTGAAATTTAATAATAACGGTAATCTGATTTGGGCACGAGCTTTTGGAAGTGCAGGAAATGATTATGGAAAAGATGTTGCAATTGATGAAAATGATAATATTTATTTCACAGGCGAATACAGCCGCAGAATTACTTTCAGCAATCAATATATTTTGGATAGCAGAGGCGACTTAGATGTTTTTATCGCTAAAATGGATGCGAACGGAAATTTGCAATGGGCTCGGAGTGCCGGTGGTAAAGGACGTGACTTTAGTGGAGGAATTGCAGTAGATAGATATGGTAATTCTACAATTACAGGTGCTTTTTATGGCAATGCTCAATTTGCTTATGAAGACCTTACAAGCGGAGAGAGTTACGATGCATACATTGCAAAATATAATACTGCCGGATTATTGCAATGGGTTATCAAGGGCTCAGGTCCGGGCAATATCATCGGCAGAGACATAACCGATGACAACTTTGGTAATACTATCGTTGTAGGTGATTACAGGCTTAGCGCACAATTTGGCAATCAGATTATTACAAGCTCCGGTGAAGAAGATATTTTTATAGCGAAAGTTAATCCTGATGGTTTAGTTCAATGGGCACGCAGTGCAGGTGGAGTTGGGGTTGACTATGGTTTAGCAGTTAGCTCTGATGGCTTTGGTAGTCCGGTTATTGCCGGTGGTTTCAAAGGAATTGCTCGTTTCGGTTCACAAATTTTAGCAAGCCGTGATTTTGATGCATTTGTAGCAAAATTAGATCAACAAGGGGAATTTCTGTGGGCACGTAATTTGGGTAGCAATACTGAGGATATGGCATTAGGTGTAACATCAGATTATGATGGGGCAGTTGCTTTAACAGGATATTTTAACGGAAATGCAACTTTTGGCTATACTCAGATAAGCAGCCGGGGTGGGAGAGATGTTTTCACGTCGAGATATTCTGCAAGAGGCGATCATTTATGGACAAGAAATGCTGGGAGCTCTGAAGATGATACCGGTTATGGTATAACATTTGACCAAGCCGGAAATGTAGTTTCGACAGGTAGCTTTAAGAGTGTGTCAGAATTTGGAACAAGGTCACTTACAAGCCGTGGGTCAGATGACCTCTTCCTATGGAGAATTAAGTTTGATATGCTTCAGTCTGATGTATCAGATGCTCATTTTTCAATTGTAATGCCTGTACCTGCATCTCAGAATGTTGATATGAGACAAGTGATGGTTGGCTCTGTAAAAGATTCATTAATCGAAAATTATATTCGTAATACAGGCAGCTACGAATTTCAGGTTGATACAATATATTTCAAGGGTGCAGATGCCGATGCTTTCGATATTGTTTCCGGTTTACCTAAATATATTGTTGAACCTCAAAGTTCAATGTATACCGAATTTAGATTCAAACCAAAAAGGATTGGTTCTCATAATGCTGAAATAGTTATTGTTACTCAATCCGATACACTCTATCATACTATTCGTGGCACTGGAGTTCAACCACTTGTGCAGGTTATAAACCCATTCATTGATTTTGGTATTATTCAAGTTGGTGATACAAAAGACACTATTCAGGTGCAAACTATAAGAAATATCGGCAATATGACTCTTTATGTACTTGAAACCAGACATGCAAAGCCTAATGATACTGATTTTACAACGATTTCAGGCGCCGGACCATTCCAGCTCAAACCCGGTGAAGAGAAACTTATGGATTTAAGGTTTTTCGCTCGTGAAGCTGGTATGACAGGCGGTAATCTTGAATTTCACTACGATGGACCGGGTAGCCCGGCGGTTATTCAATTATTTGGATTGGGAGTAGATTTAAGCCCGCGAATTTTATTCGATTATTTAAAAATGGATGATTTGGTGTGTGAGTCAAGTTCTATCGGTAAGATTGAGCTAACAAATACCGGAATTAATCCATTGTTAATTGATGAAATATCTATTCATGGTGCTGACAGTCAAGATTTTATGGTTTTAACAAGTTCTCCGATAACAATACAGCAAAACGATGTAATTGAGTTTGATATACTGTTCCAGCCTAATAGTCCTGGTGAGAAAAATGCTGAAATATTTATTAAGTCAAATTCAGCTTCAAATTCGGAATTAATTATACCAATTTTTGCAAGGAAAGATAGTGTTAGTATTAAGCCCGAACTGAACTATATTGATTTAGGATTTATATGTCCGGGTGAGGAAAAAGATACAGTACTTATTATTAATAATCGCGGTACAATCTATTCTGATGTTGTAATAGTTTCTTCAGATAAATTTGAATTATCGTCAAATATCTTTGGCATTAGTCCAAATCAACAGCAGCCTATTCAATTAAAACTAAAATCTTCTCAAAATGAAGAGTTTATTTCAGAAATTATTACTGTCAAAGATGCAATCTGTGGCTATGAGTATAATATTAATATTACTGCACATATAAAGAACCCTGAGTTAAAAGTTGAAGACATTACGATTAATTCATTTGTAGGTCAGTTTAGAGATGGAATTATAATACTTGATAATTCAGGAATTCGCGATATAACTATATTATCTATTAACAACATAATTCCACCATTTGAAGTAGAAAATTCTATTTTTCCAATTAAAATTTCATCAGGTACTTATTTTGAACTACCTGTCAGATATACACCCAAAGAAGTTGGAGAAATAATTATTGATCCTATTTTTGAAGTTGAAGAATGCAGTAGGTTATTTACGTCAAAAATAAAAGGTATTGCAGGCTCCGTTGGTGCTGTTATAGAAATACCTGATATATCAGCTTTTTCCGGCGAAACAGTAATCGTTCCACTAAAAATTAATAATGCTGTAAATCTTGCTGAATCAGGTATAACCGGATTTGATATCAAAATTAAGTTTAACCGTACACTTCTTGCTCCAAAAGGAATTGCTGCAGTTGAGATTGACGATGACTATGCAGAAATTGAAATTAAAAATATTCCACTTTCACAAGGAAACATTCTTGGTAATATCAATTTTACAGCCGGTTTGGGCGATGCTGAGAGCACTTTACTTGAGATTACAGAAATTAAAACATTAGGTGCTGATGCTAATATCCAAAAAATTGATGGTGTATTTAATTTACTTGGTATCTGCCAGGAGGGTGGGACAAGATTGTTCAATCCTCATGGAACTGCAGGTATCAATAGTATAAGCCCGAATCCTGCTGAATCTGAAATTAATGTCGTATTGAATTTGATAGAAATTAGTAAAACTGATGTTGTTATTTTCAATCCTTTAGGAGAAGTAATACAATCATTTTCATTTGAAAACACAACAGGTTTAAAAGAGTTAAATATTAATCTTTCGGAATTCAGCAGCGGAATCTATTTTATTCAAATGATTTCTCCAACTGTAACTGATATTAAATCATTTATTGTTGTTAAATAAGGTATTAAATGCAGCAATTGTGATTAGGAAATTTCATTTTGATTCAAAATAGTTGATTCAAAGGTTATATGTCAAGCCCCATAATGATACAATGTTAAAAGTTGGGGCTTTTTTTTTAAATTTCTTCTATCGGAGTATTTAGTATATAATGTATTTATGTTATTATTAAATAAATTTTAAATTTAGAAAAAAATCTGTAACTAAATGATATTTGATAGCGTCTATATGTGCATATAAAATTTTACAAAGTCGAAAAAGTTTTTTTATGCATAGACTACTATTTTTACTGATTTTTTTCTCTGCGTCTTGGATAGTATCTTATTCACAGGTTAATATAAATTTACAGAATGTGCCTCCACTGTTTAATGTAAATACAGAGGATTTCCCGTTAATACGAATAAATGTCAATGTTACAGACGGTGGCAATTTTGTTGCGCTTACTCAAAAGGATTTTTATATCCTTGAAGAATCAATGGTTTGTGAGCCACTTGAAGTCACACCGCTACAGGGTGGATGGCAGACTATAACTTATTATACTAAACTTTATGACTTTACCAAAAACAGCGAATATAATGCTCAGCTTTTAACCTTGTACAAAAACCTTCCTTACAGAATAAATCTCAGGGGTAGAATGGAATGGCTTCCTATACTTACGGTAATTGCAGGTATTAATAATCAACAGATAAGAAATGCCAGCTGGCCTATTGTGCAGCCGGGTAATTCGATACCTTTTCAAATTAAGCTTAACGGCTATTTACAGAACTCCAGAACATTTCAGCAAATTCCAATTAAAATTGATTCATTAACAACTCAAACACCAATATTCATAATTGACTGGCTTGGTCCTGAAATAGGCGAAAAGCGTCAGCCACCTGCTGAAATTGCTGCGGGTATTGATTACCTTGTCAATATCAGATTTACTCCATTGGAAAATATATACTATCAGGATATACTTACAATTCATTTCAATAATGGTATGAAACGAAATATTCCACTTTATGGTAATTCATTCAAAGTGGCTATTGAAAAGTTATTAGTACTTACCGAACCTAAGCCGGGTACAGTGCTTTCACCATGTCAGGATGTAACTATTAAATGGCAGGGTCACGATCCGAATAATCCGGTCGAAATCTATTACAGTACTAATGCCGGTCTTGATTGGAAGATGATTGATGTTGTTATAGACTCAACTTATACCTGGCGACTTCCTAATATTGAAAATCGCTTTTTTAGATTCAGAGTTCGACAGGATTTTCAAAATAGTAAAGAGGAAATTCTCAGCGAGGACAGATTACCGGTTTTTGCCGTAAATTATAATTATCCAGGGACAAAGCTATCTTCTATAAACTCAATGGGTAAGGTGCTTACTTGGAATTTAGCAACAGGTGGTAAATCTGAAATATTAAATCGTCAATTTATAGAAGAAAATGATGAATTTTCTGAACAAAGGTTTTATTCTTTTGGCATCGAATATACTGCAAAAGATGACAAATTTTATGTTGGATACCGCAATTTTACCTTGCCTTTCTTTATGCAGAATGATACAATCGCTGTATTCAATTCCGCTGAAATAAATCCTGTAAAGAAAATACCTTTGCCGCAAGGATTCAGAGTTAGAAATACTAAGAGTGACAGACTTAAAAAATATGTTGCAGTTTTTCCGGAATACGGCTCAAGAATATTACAATATTCGATGGAAACAGATGAACTATTACGAGAGATAAATTTCGAATCTCCGATTATGGATATTGCGTTCAATTCAAATTCTGATTCTGCTGCTGTTCTTCTGATAAATGGCAGGGTTAAACTCGTTAGATTGGATGAATTTACAGTCTTTGATGAGTTGTATTTTAATAATTTTCCCAATTTTCTGAATATTGCTTATTCTCCAAACGGAAGATTTTTATCACTCGGAACTCAAGCAGATAATTCTGGCTTAAGAACAAACGTTTATTTAGTGGATATAGAATCCAAAAAAATCGCACGCGTTTTTGACCCATCAGCAGGAAATCCTGTCGCACTCTATTTTAATCCGACTTCTACATCCCTTGTAGTCGGTTCTGAAACTGACAAGCAAATCGCAATGTATGACTTAACCACAAATCAAAATAGCTCAAATATGTTTGGACATTCAGGTATTATGACTGATATGAAGATGTCTCCATCAGGGTTTTCGATAGTATCCACATCTAATGCATTTATTGATAATATAGTATATCGCACATTTACATATCCACAAGAAGACCAAAGTGCGGGAAATTTAATTCTTGAACTGCCAAAAATTACTGACGAAGTTGTAAGAATTGATGATACATATCAAGGGACATTTAATCTGCATAATATAACTTCAATATGTAATATTGGACGCTCAATGGCTGATATTCAGGATGCTTATTTCCAAAACTCTGTAAATTTCAGGATGCCGGCAGAATGGAAACGGGATACTGCTTTTGCAACCGAATGTCTTAATTTTGATATAGTCTATAATCCTCTTGATACAGGCATTGTCAGTGATACTTTGATATTAATTCATTGTTCGAAACAGTATAAAATACCATTTGAAACTTACTCGATTCCGCGTACATTAACTTTGCTTAATGATGGTTTTGATTTTGGAGATGTTTGTATTGGTGATACTGTCAGAAGGGAATTTCCTCTATTTAGAAATGACGACCCCGTCCCTTTAATCGTAAATTATACTTTATTATCTGATAATGAGGATGCATACTTCGGTAACAGAAGGCTTATAAGGGATACAGTTCTTGAACCCGGAGAAATATTTATTGTTGATATAATGTATGTACCTAGTGAACTCGGCCTGCATGAAGCAGAAATATTTATTCATCATTCAAATCAGGTCAGAATTTTCAAGACATCAAAAATCAGAGGTCGCGGAATTGGTTCATTTGTTGATATTTCTCATGAAACATTAAGATTTATTCCTGAAATACCTGTAAGGGGACTATTGCTTAAAAATTCCGGTTTGACTGATGTATTCTTTGAGAATTTCAGAACCTCAGAGCCAAATGTATTTGAAGTATTGACTCCCGGAGGTTTTAATTTAAAGCCCGGCGAGGAGACATTAATTGAAATTCGTTGGAATACTGTTGATGAGAGTCAGGGGCAGCTTATAATTGATGCAAACCCTTGTCTTGTTCAGAGATTTATCAATCTTGATTTTTATCGCGGCTCTAGTGTTTTCACACTTCCAACTGTTGTGACCGAAGCTTACAACGAAGATGTAAGAATTCCGGTAATATACAGCAATTCTGAAAATGGTCATTACGCAGGTGTTCGTAAATTTGTCGGTGAATTCACTGTGAATTCCAAAATATTCCTGCCCGTCGAAATTATGACAAAATTCAACAGGGGAGAGCTCTTAAGCAATACAGTTCAAAATGGTTTACGAACATTTACTATCGAAGTGGAAGGTGACTTTGATAAAAGCGATACCTTAGCTGTCATTAAAGGTGTTGCAGGTCTTACAGATACTGACAGGTCACTTCTTATAATGACTGAAAATTCCGTTTGGAGTAAATTTGTAACAACTGTAAGGGATACTGGTGAAATCATAATTGATGGAATTTGTGAAGATAGATACATTGTTTCGAGAAATGCAATTATCGGAGAAATGCTTGTAATACCAAATCCCGCAGTAGTAGCGGCAAAAATCAGATTTGAATTATTAGAAAATGCCGAAATTAAATGTGAGATTATTGACAACACAGGCAACGTTACAATGATTTGTGATGATTTCAATGGCATAGTTGGTGATAATATTCTTGATTTAAATCTCGCAAAATTTGGCACAGGAAATTATAAAATCAGATTAAGCTCCCAAAATGACTTCTCTGTAATCAATTTAATTATTTTAAGATAACGAACATAGAAAGATAAAACATAATAATGAATAAATCAGCTTTAATTATAATCGGTATTATTTTAATAAGTAATTCGGCTTTTTCAAATCCTTACAGTGAATATATACTGAAAGGTGCAGTAAATCTAAACGGTAATTTGTATAGTTCAGATTTCAATCAAATTGGGGGTTACAAAAACTGTTGTCCTAAATATGAGTCTGCTTTTGGTATTGCACCCTCAATATATCTTGGCGGGGAAATCCGAAATGTGTTCAATCTGTTCGGATATGATATTAATTACTCGCTAATGCTTGGTTATAATGATTTATCAGCTGCTTATTCAATTAATCAATACATAGGTAATGACTTAGGCGTTGATTCGTATGAGCGGATTCTTGTTGACCATATGCTCGACATAACTTATCCTTTGCTTAATACAGAACATTCTTTTTGGTTTAATCCTTCAAATAAACTTCCTTTGGGTGTTAAGCTTGGCTTTAATGTTGGTATTCCGTTATCAAAAGAATTCTTTCAACGTGAAGTACTGCTTTCACCACAGGATGTGACCTTCCCCGATGGTACGCGGGATTTTAATTCAGCAAGAGCTGATATTCCGGAATCTTCAGCGATATTTGCCGCTTTGAGTATAGGTGGAAGATACCCTGTCTATAAATTTTCCGATTATGAAGTATTTGCTAACGCTTCTTTCAATTATGGATTAACTCAGCTGGCTTCTAATCTTGATTTGAATATAAATCAAGTTACTCTCGGAATAGCTCTTCATTACAATATTAAAAAGCCTGAACCTCCAAGACCTCTGGCGCCACCTGCACCCGAGCCGCCCGCTCCGCAACCTCCACCCCTGGCTCGTAAACCTGAGATGAAATTATTGACTGATTTTGATTACAATAAAGTAAATTCAGGTGATACTCTTAAAGTTACTATAAACAAGTTTGAATATATTACTTACGCATCTCTTATGCCGGTGCTGATTTTTGAGAGAAACTCAACCAAGACAGTTCCGATTGGCAGTATTTCGAACAAACTTTCAGACTTATATGACGGAAATTTTAAATCTTATGAAAAACTCGATTTTCCAAATAATTATCCTAAGATAATTGCTGAGCATATTAGTTTTTACCCTGACACGAAATTCAAAATTGTTGCACAAACAGAAGATGAGGATATCGCCATTCTTAAAAAACGTTTAGACATTGTATCCAAAAATTTAACAGATGCCGGTATTGCAAATAAATTGTTTACTACAGAAACAAGAACAATCAAAAATCAAAAACACAATAATGAATATCTGACCGAAGAAGCGCGAAAAGTATATTTTGACTTCTCAACTGACGGAGGCATGATTGAGGTAAAAGTATCAAGCGAAGAACTTATGTATAATTTCAATAAAGTTATGGCAATCACACCTATATTTTTTGCTGAAGATACTGCATCGTTCAAGGGCACTACCATACTTAACGGTGAAAATGAGACATCACTAACAATGGGTACAAATCAATTTGTTTTTTCTTCCGGTATGTTTGTCAGTCCCCAGAATAAGCCGAATACTTTTGAAATTAGTGCAGAAGTAAAAGACTCTGAAGGCAATGTTGCTGTAGCTAAGTCAGCGTTTTATCTCACACACGATGAAAAACTAATCAGAAGCTATATTAACTTGAATAAATCCGATAAAAATGCTGAAATTGAAGAATTTATTTTAGGTTATACAACATTTGATAAAGCAGATTTCTATTTAGTTAATTCATTTGCACTTGATTATATAAGAAGTAAGTCTTTCGAGGGAAGAATAATTGAGATTATACCTCTTACAGATAATATCGGAACTGATGACTATAACCGAAATCTGGCACTCAAACGAGCTGCGGAAGCCCGTAAGCTGATTGCTAATCCCAACGGCAGATTTGAAGTAGTATTTCCTGAAAGTGAGATTTTCTCAAATGATACTCCATACGGTCGAATGATGAACAGGTCTGTTATTATTCGAATTAGATAGTGTCCTCTTATATTTTTTGCCGGAATGAGATGTTAATTTGATTAATGATTTTGCCGGCTTATAACACTTTAGTCTAATATTTTCCGTCTTTTTCCTAATTACATAAATCGGTAAATAGTAAATGAATATCAATGAAGTTTTACTTATTGTCAAAGATAAAATTGAAAAATCAAGATATATAATTATCTCTACTCATACAAATCCTGATGGAGATGCAATCGGTTCTGAAATTGCACTCAGGAATTTGGTGAAACACCTTGGTAAAAAGGTTTACATAATTAATGACAGTCCAACACCGGATAATTTAAAATTCCTTGATACTGAAAATTCAATACTTCATTTTGATAAATCAAGAGATATCCAACATTTTTACTCCGCTGACTTGATAATAATTGTTGATCTCAACGACCCCAAAAGACTAAAATCAGTTCAGGAACCGGTTTCAAACAGTCGAGCTTTCAAAATAGTAATTGACCATCATATTGAGCCCCAGAAATTTGCTGACCTTTATGCTATTAATACAGAAGAAACATCAACAGGGCAGATGATTTTTAATTTGATAAGGATTTTTGAAAATTTTATCATTGACTCTCAGACTGCATCTGCAATTTATGCAGCGATAATGACTGATACTGGCAGTTTCAGATTCCCTGGAACAAATCAAGAAACTCATATTACAATTGGAAAATTAATTGAGTGCGGTGCTGATCCGGTTAGTATTTATGATAATATTTATAACACAGGATCGCTTGCTGCCACACATATCTTAGGTGAAGCTCTTAGAAATATTAAATTGTATATTGATGGAAAAATGTCTCTAATGATGATAACTGATGATATGTTCCGAAGTACAGGAGCAAAGAATGAAGATATTGATAACTTTGTTGAGAAAACCCTTGCTCTCAAAGGAATTCAGTTGGGTGTTCTAATTTCTAATATGCCTTCTAAAAATGAAATTCGTGTATCTTTCCGCTCAAAAGGCGTTATCTCGGCGCGACAATTAGCTGCTAAATTTGGTGGTGGTGGACATTTTCATGCAGCAGGCGCACGACTTTTCGACATGAGTCTTGATGATGCAAAGTCAAAAATAATAGAAGAAGCAGCTAAGTTGTTTTAATATATATGATTTATATTTTGCTTGTTTGAAATATTAACTCTCGGATTTTATGGTGGGGAAATTTTGAATTTTCATATTTGTCACCTCGTTTAAAACATCTGCAAATTCATTTCGTTCACAATTTTTATTTAAAACCGAATTTGTAAGATATTTATTTGACTTATCAATAAAGTTGAAATACGTGAAAACCAACAAAATAATTGCAAACTCAAAGCCGATTGGATTTTTTTCAGGGCTGATTTTATTTATACTGCTTCTGATTTTTCCAATTAGTTCACAACATCCAACAGAATCATTAATGGCTGCTGTAGCAGTACTTATGATTATATGGTGGATTACTGAAGCACTACCGCTTGGTGTAACTTCACTTGTACCGATAGTTGCAATGCCTTTTTTGGGGCTTATAGCAGGAAATGACATAGCCAGAGAATATTTCAACAGCACGATTTTAATATTCTTAGGCGGATTCTTAATCGCACTTTCGATGCAAAAGTGGATGCTTCATAAACGAATTTCTCTTATAATCATAAAATTATTGGGTACGAGCAATACCGGGATTGTACTTGGATTTATGACTGCTT
Source organism: Ignavibacteriota bacterium (assembly GCA_019637995.1). Classification (NCBI taxonomy): domain Bacteria; kingdom Pseudomonadati; phylum Ignavibacteriota; species Ignavibacteriota bacterium. Next base: position 1,086,335 of record JAHBUQ010000001.1, on the reverse strand, counting down.
CTGCTGTACTTTCGATGTTTATATCAAATGTTGCAACAACAGTGATGCTTCTTCCAATTGGTATGGCTTTTATCTATGAGCTTGAGGAAGAATACGGTGCACCGGCGGTGAAAACATTTGCAGTGAGCATAATGCTTGGAATTGCTTACGCTTCATCAATTGGAGGTATAGGTACTCTTATAGGAACAGCTCCAAATCTTATTTTCCAACGTGTTTACGAAATGAGTTTTCCCGAACTTCCTAAAATCACTTTTGCTAATTGGTTGATTTTCGGTTTGCCTGTTACGATAACAATGCTTTTTTTTACATGGTTTTTGCTTTCTAAAGTATTATTTAAGCCTCATACTGCCCTGCAAATAGATAGAAAAATTATTCAGGAACAGCTCTTAAAATTAGGGAAGATAAGTTATGAGGAAAAAATTGTTTTATTTGTTTTTTTAACTACTGTGCTTCTATGGCTTTTCAGAACTCCAATTGACCTCGATTTTATAGTAATTTCCGGATGGTCTGAATTAATGCCTAATCAAGGTTTTATTGATGACGGTACAGTGGCGATTTTATCAGGATTGATATTATTTATACTTCCATCCAAGTTTAAGGATAATAATAAAAGAAGTAAACTGCTTGACATTGATGTGCTTGCTAAAGTCCCCTGGGAAGTGATTTTAATTTTCGGCGGTGGTTTTGCTCTTGCAAAAGGCTTTACTGATTCCGGGCTTTCAATACTGATTGGCAATAATATTAATAATATACATGATTTGCCGCCTTTTGTAATGATTGCTTCAATATCAACATCTCTTACATTTCTAACTGAGATGACATCAAATACGGCAACAACAAATGCAATATTGCCACTATTGGCTTCAATATCTAAATCCAATAATATTAACCCCTTAATTTTAATGTTGCCTGCAACTCTTTCGGCATCATTTGCTTTCATGTTACCTGTTGGAACACCACCAAATGCAATTGTTTACGGCTCAGGAAAAATTCTCATTGCAGATATGATAAAAGCAGGAATAATTTTGAATATCACCGGAATTCTAATAATTTCAATATACATGATTATAGTTATAAACTATTTAGCATTTATTTGAGAAAATTTTGAAATTAATATCATCAATAAAAAGTTTACCCGGAAAATATTGGCTTCTGCAATTTATACAAATGCTGGAAAGACTAAGCTATGCAGCTTTGGTTCTGCAAATGGCAGTTTATATTTCGCAGAAAGATTTAGTCGGTGGTCTTCATTTTGAGCATACCGAGAAGGGATTGATTTTTCTTGTTTGGGCTTTAGTTCAGAATCTTACACCCGTTCTGACCGGTGGTTTTGCTGATAAATTCGGCAGAAAGCGAATGCTTGTAATTGCAATTATAATTGCAGTATTTGGATTTTTCTTAGCAGCGTTTCAGAGAGAATTTTATTCATTTTTATTTTCAGTTTTGATTATAGGATTTGGATTAGGCTTGTACAGACCTGCACTTTATGGAATGATTGCTGATAAAGTCAGTTCAGGAAATTCCTCAGTAGCATGGGGTATGAATGTGATGCTTATAAATGTTGCAGTCTTTTTTGCCCCGCCACTTGCAAAATATCTTGAAAGTTTTTCATGGCAAATATTATTTATAGGCTTGGGGGTTATTCTTTTATTTTCTATTATTCCTGTTCTTTTCATTCAGGATAATAACCGTAACGAAAGTAACAATTCAATGATTATAAAAGATACGTTCCGTAGCTTGATCGAAGGAAAAGTAATATTTATCGTGCTGATTCTATCAGGCTTTATGATCATTTATATGCAATTCTATGAAACACTTCCAAACTTTATTTATGATTGGATAGATACTTCCGATATCGCATTAGCAATGAATTTACCGGAAAGTATGACTATGCAGACAAGTCTTGGAAAGATGATAGAATTCAAATGGCTTTATAATCTTAATTCCGGTTTAATAATAATAGGAGTTGTATTTGTCAATTGGATGCTGTCAGGATTCCGAATAACAACAAGTTTGATTATAGGTGTAATAATTGCTGCAGTCGGTTTGACATTTTCAGGGTGGTCGCAATACGGTATTGCAGCGATAATTGGTATGTTAATTTATACAACAGGTGAAATGATTACAAATCCCAATTTCAGTCGCTATATGTCAGAAATTGCACCCAAAGAGAAAAAATCTACTTATATGGGTTTTATAAGTCTGTCGCTTGCTATTGGACTTGGAGGCGGGTCAATTCTTGGAGGATATTTGTACCAGAATTATGCTGAGAAAAGCTCACTTGCAATTGATTATATTAACAATAATTTTAAATATAACTCTGAACTTGACCATTCCAACGCTCTTATGACTTTAATGAATCTTACAAATACTTCTGCAAAAGGTGCTACCGAATTACTATGGAATGAATATTCACCTCAATATATATGGCTTGTTTTTTTAGTTATCGGAATTATTTCTGCACTTCTTTTATATCTGTTTTCGAGAAAATATAAATTAAGTTGATCCCTGCAATATACTTGAATTGAGTGTTTCGTCAATCCATGCAGAGCCTTATAGGAGTGCCTTTTTGTCATAGATTTACAAATCCTGAAGAAATACATGGAGAAAGATATAAATTGAAAGGATAAATGTAAGATAATTATTGATATTTGAGATAACAAAAAAGGCTGCTTTCATTTAGTGATAACAGCCTTTGGACAAAAAATAAATTTGATTTATCAGTAAATCATCATGGCGTCGCCATAAGCAAAAAATCTGTAATCATTTTTTAGTGCTCTTTTGTAAGATTTCATTAAATTATCATGTCCGGCAAATGCAGATGCCATAAGCATCGAAGGTGAAGCAGGCGGATGAAAATTAGTAATGAAATGAGTTGCAATTTTAAATTCATAAGGTGGGTAAATAAACTTGTCAGTCCAACCACGATTAGGTTTTACTGCACCTGTTGTAAGTACAGAAGCTTCTAAAGCACGAACCACACTAGCTCCAACCGCAAATACATTTTTCTTGAGCTTCAATGATTTATTTATGGTTTCAGCAGCTTCTCTTGAGATTTCGAAATATTCTGAATACATTCGGTGTTTAGTCAAATCTTCAACTTCGATTTTCTCAAAAATGCCTTGACCAATATTGAGCACCAACCTAACAATTTTTACCCCTTTACTCTCCAATTTCGCGAGAATATCTTCTGTGAAATGTAACCCGGCGGTAGGAGGAGCTATTGAGGCGAGTTGATTTTCGCTTGCAAAAACAGTCTGATAGCTTTGTTTATCGAGGTCTGTTGGTTCTCTTTTGATATACTCAGGTATTGGCATTTCGCCGATTCGTTCAATAATGCTGAATAAATTTCCTTCATAACTGAACCTTACTGTTCTGCCTCTTGAAGTGGTATTATCAATTACTTCGCAATAAAATTTGCCGTTATCGAAATAGATTTTATTTCCAATTCTTACTTTTCTAGCGGGCTCAACAAGTACATCCCAAATCCTATCTTCAGCTTTTAGTTCACGGAGCAACATTACTTCGATTTTGGCATTGGTCTTCTCCTTTTTGCCAAAAAGTCTTGCAGGAAATACTTTTGTTTCATTGATGACAAGTGAATCACCGCGATGAAATAAGTCAATGATATTATTGAATTTCATTTCATTTATATCGCCGTTTTCTTTGTTGATAAGCATCAATTTAGCAGAATCACGTGGTTCAGCCGGAAACTTAGCAATGCTATTTTTTGCTGTTGAGTATTTAAATTCCGATAACTTCATGTATTATTATCCTATAGTAAATTATTTTCTATTATTGATTGGTTGTTATTGTAAGAATTTCAGACATTCTTTTGACAAAATCAACAGGGTTTTCCAAATTGCCATCTATAAGCATAGAGCCTTCGAAAATCTGTTGAATACTTTTTGATAAAAGCTCGGAATTATTTCCTGCAATATGCAATTTGGAGAGATTTTTTATGAGCTGATGACTTGGATTAATTTCAAGAACTCTCCTTGATGCCTTGAAGTCCTTATCCATCATTTTCATCATTTTTTCCATTTGCGGATCAAATCCTTCCTTGCCAAGTACAACTGAAGCGGGTGAATCAACAAGACGTTTCGAGATTATGACATCTTCTACTTTGTCTCCTAATACTTTTTTGAATTCATCTACTAAAGAATTAGCTGCATCTTTGCCAATTGTATCAGTTTGCTTAGTATCATCTTCCTTAATGTCAATTTCAGCTTTCTCGATTGAAACTACTTTCTTACCGTCATATTCAAATAAATATGGCATAACAAATAAATCAACCGGGTCTGTGAAATAAATAACTTCTAAATTATTCTTTTTGAAATACTCTAAATTTGGATTCTTTTCTAGTTGTTCTCGTGTATTTCCGGTTGCGTAATAAATATCTTTTTGATCAGGTTTCATTGAAGCTACGTAAGAATTTAGAGAACGGAGCTCTCCCTCAGGAAATTCAGAAGTTTCAAATCTGAGTAATTCGGTAATTTTGTCTTTATTTGTGAAATCTGAATTTAATCCGGTTTTAAACAAAGCACCGAACTGAATAAAAAATTTGTTATATTTTTCTTTTTCTTTGTCAGCCCATTCATCGAGCATTGACAAAGTTTTTGAAGTAATCACATTTCGGATTTTCGCCATTATAGGGCTGTTTTGTGTAACTTCACGAGATACATTCAAAGGTAAATCTTCTGTATCAACTACACCGCGCAGGAATCTGAGATATTCAGGAATCAAATCAATTGCATTATCCTGAATAAATATTTTATTTGAATAAAGTTGAACAGATTTTTCATTAAAATCTCTGAATAAAGTTGCAGGTGCTACAGACGGTATAAACAAAAGTGCCTTGAAATTTATATTGCCCTCAATATTCAAATGTAAATGCCCAAGCGGGTCCTGATAATCATTGCTTATAAATTTATAAAACTCAGTAAGCTCCTCATCATTAATGTCATCCTTTTTCTTATGCCATAAAGCTTCAACTTTATTGGCTTTTTCGTTGTTGACATAAATAGGGAATTCGACAAAATTCGAGTATTTTGTTAGGATATTTTTGATTCTGAATTCATCGGCAAAATCAGAGTATTCATCTTTAAACTTGAATGAAATTTTTGTACCGCGCGTATCCCGTTCGCTTTCTTCAATTGTGTATGAAGCTTCGCCGTTGGATGTCCATTTGTAAGACTTGGAAAATGGCTCAGAACTGCGAGTTTCGACGACAACTTCGTCTGTGACCATAAAGACGGAATAAAATCCGACGCCAAACTGACCAATCAAATTTGCATCAATTGGCTTACCTGATTCTTTGGCAGATTTAAGAAAATTTAGTGTGCCGGAACTGGCTACAACACCCAGATTATTAATCAATTCTTCTTTGGTCATACCAATACCAAAATCTTCAATAGAGAACGTCTGTTGTTCTTTATTAATCATAATGTTAATTCTAAGCTCGGTATCTGGACTGATTATTTCAGAATCAGTTAATTTTTTTATCCTGACTTTATTCATCGCATCGGATGAATTTGAAACTAATTCTCTCAAAAAGACTTCAGGATGGGTATATAATGAATGGATTATCAGATGTAAAAGCTGCTTCATTTCTGCTTTAAATTCAAATTCCTGTTGTGTTGCAGAAACTTCGTTACTCATACTTCAATCTCCCTAAAATATTGCGAATAAATAAATAAATTTTGATTAGTAATAAAAAACATAGACGTTAAGTATTGATATGTATTTTGTTAGGATATTAATTCAGTGAGCTTGGTACTCCAGGTCCCATAGGAATACCAAATAATACCCACAAAACTAATATTATTCCCCAGATTATGCTTAATGCTATCGAATAGGGAACTAGAAGTGAAACCAACTTCCCGAATGTAATTTCCTTGGATATTTCACGAGCAAAAACTATGATAATCGGAAAATACGGAAACATTGGAGTAATAAAGTTTGTGACAGAATCTCCTACTCTGTATATTGCCTGCGTAACTTCAGGAGGCATTCCGAGCAGCATGAACATAGGCACAAATACAGTGGATAGGATTGCCCATTTTGCTGATGCACTTGCTATAAAAATATTGATTACCATCGAAAATACCAAAAATCCTGCAACAAGTGGAACACCTGTAAAACCGGAATCACGAAGGAAATCAGCGCCTTTAATTGCAGTAACTATACCGAGATTTGACCAATTGAAATATGCTATAAACTGAGCGATAATAAATGAAAGGACAATGTAACCGCCCATTGTGTTCATCATATCAGAACTCATTTTTACAAGTTCTTTGCCTGAACTGATTACTTTTGCTGATATTCCGTAAACTGTTCCGGCAACAAAAAATCCCACCATAATCAAAAATATTATACTTCGGTAGAATGGAAGCAGGTTTCCGGCTTTATCTCTCAAAATTCCGCTTTCCGGAATTGTCATTAATAAAATTATAACCGTAAAAATTATCATTGATATCAGAGAATGTAAAAGTGCTCTTCTTTGAGTCGCATCAGGTTTTTCGATAGTCCGGTCTAAATTAAGATAAGTTCCTGAAACTTCAATATCCTTGACGCGTGGCTCAACAATATTATTAGTAATATAGTTTATAATAATCGTTACAAAGAAAGTTGAAAATGCCATAAAATAGTAATTTGCAGTGGGGAAGACCTGGTATTCTGCATCAATGAGCTTAGCCGCAGGCTCAGTCAAACTCGCTAATAGCGGGTCAAGTCCGGTAATAACAACACTTGCGCTAAATCCGCCGCAAACACCGACAAATCCCGCAGCCAATCCGGCAAGAGGATGCCTGTCTATTCCTGCAAAAACCATTGCCCCGAGGGGTGGCATCAGTACAACACCGGAATCAGCCATTACACTACTGTTTACAGACAAAAATATAAAGAGCAGAGCTATAAATCTTGGAGGTACAAATTGAGAGAAAGCACCTATTGCCACTTTGAAAAAACCGGTTTTATCGGCAATTCCGATACCTATAACCATCACCAGTACAACACCCAGCGGAGGGAAATTTACGAAATTTACAACAGAATCTGTAAACATTCTGGCGATATTTTCTTTAGAAATTAAATTTATAACATCAATTCGCTGTCCTGTGCCCGGATGTATTGCAAAAAGGTCTGACATATCACCAATATACGATGCAAGAATTACTAACAATGCCAGAATTGCAAAGAGAAAAAATGGGTCCGGCAGTCGGTCAACACTTTTCTCTATAAAATTCAGATACCTTTCTGTAAACTTTATTTTGTTGATTTTCAAGATATTTTATATTATATATTTTACTAATACAAATCCGAGAATTAACAACACTAAAAATGCAAGCGACAACTTATCAAAATATTTATCAATAAAGTCTTTGGTTTTTGGTCCAAAATAATATATCACTCCTGCAACAATGAAAAATCTTGCAGCTCTGCCAAGTGATGAGATTAAAATAAATTCCATAATTGGCATCTTGGTTGCTCCGGCTGCAATAGTAGCAATTTTATAAGGAATAGGGGAGAACGCCGCACCTGCTAAAAACCAAAATCCTACCTCACCTTGAAAAGTAACAACTAATTTATTCCATACTTCGTGTGCATGGTAAAAATCAACTATTTTCATACCTACGGTTTCCATAAGCCCATAGCCGATATAATAGCCGAAAATTCCTCCAAAAACAGAACCTATCGAACACCAAAGGGCTGCTTTAAAAGCTTTCTTAGGTGCAGACACAGCAATGGCAATAAGCAAAATATCAGGCGGTAAAGGAAAAAATGAAGATTCTATAAATGCAAGTCCTGCGAGAATGTACATCGCTCCGGGGCGTTCGGCGAATCCTTCCATCCATAATTTCATCCTTCGCATCAAATCTACTAATGGTTGAGTGATTTTATTCATTCTGATTATTTTATATTTTAGAAATGTACTAAAAACAAAGTACAAAACTACTCAAATTAATTATTATGGCAAGAGGTTAAATATAAAAAATTTACATTTGTCTGAAATATTTTAGAATTTTAGCCGATTTATTATTATTAATCTAAATTTTCGTATTTTTGAGTAAATTTTAAAGAGTTAATTAGAATAGCATAATGGAATCAAACAAACCAACAAGTGGTCAGAGAGCAATTAAGATTGTAGTATCGAACAGGAAAGCAAGATTTGAATACGAGATTTTGCAAAAATATGAGTGTGGTATTGTTCTTCAGGGTACTGAAGTAAAATCACTAAGAGCCGGTAAATGCAATCTGCAGGATTCCTATGCTTCGTTTGAAAATGGAGAAATCTTCATACATAATCTTCATATAAAAGAATACGATTTTGGGAATCGAGAAAATCATAAGCCAAATCGTGACAGGAAGCTCCTTCTTCATCTGCGGGAATTAGCAAAACTTAAGTCGCAAGTGGAGGAAAAGGGTTTGACTATTGTGCCTCTCAGTATTTACTTCTCGGGTCATCTTGTAAAAGTCGAAATTGCTGTTGTGAGAGCAAAGAAGAAATTTGACAAACGAGAAGATGTGAAAAAACGTGATGTCGAGAGAGAAATACGTCGTGATTTTATGAGATAAATACTGCTATCCGGTTCGGATAGCTTCAATAACTTCTGTTGATGATGCTCTGAATGCCGGATATATTGTTGCAATTGACGTTAAAAATAATGAGAATAGAGCAACAATTACAACATCGCTTGTAGAAACTGCAACAGGAATTGCATCAATTATAAATTTACTTGCATCAATTCTGAACCATTTGAAATTTATTTGTCCCCATGTCAAAAATAGTCCAAGTGCCGTACCAATTGTAGTACTGACAATGCCAATTATTATACCTTCCCAAAGGAATATATTCCGAATCATGCTTCTGCCTGCACCAAGAGCTTTAAGTATTCCAATATCCTGACGCTTCTCGACTACTGTCATTGACAGAGAAACCAGAACATTAAATACTGCAAGTACAATAATAATACTTAATATTGAAAAAGTAGCAAATCTTTCAAATCTCATTATATTGAATAAATCGGGATTTAGATCCTGCCAGCTTTGAATCTTGATATTTGAAATGCCGGCAGTTAAAGTATGCAAATTGCTCTTGACATATTCGAGGTTTTCAATTTTGTGAAGTTTAATATCTATAGTTGAGTAATGTCCGATTTTAGGATTCAATAGTAATTTGCCAAGAGTATCCGAAGCAAAACCGTACATAATATCATAGTCTTTAATATTGGAATTGAATATTCCGGTTACAACAGCCCTAACTTCGCGCTGCCTCTGAAAACCAACGACTGACTGCTCTATCATCTTGGGTGAAACAAGTTTTATAGTATCACCCGGTAATACCCTAAGTCTGTCAGCTAAAGCATTCCCCATTACCATTGCGGGAAATCCACTGCTCGTTTGTATAGAAAAATTGCCGAAAATAGTTGTTTTTCTTACACCTTCGAGAAAATCCAAATCTTCTTTAGGAATGCTTACAAGCGAAAATACTTGCAATTCTTTGTCATTTATTCCTACAATTCTACCGCCAATAGTTTTTGTTACTTGCTTCGTCTCAGGCATACTCCTTATTTTCTCAATTAGTTTTTCATCTGCATCAATCCATGCTCCTTTTTCGGGTACTATTCTCAGGTGAGGGTCAAAACCAATAAACTGAGCTTTAGTCAAATTCTGAAACCCGTTAAATATTGATAGTACTGAAATTAATGCTGCTACACCTACTGTAATACCAATTAATGATAAAATAGTGATCACAGAAATAAAATGGAATGACCTTTTTGTGATTATATATCTGAGTGCAATTCTAAGTTCAATTTTCATAATGGTTAAAACAACTTATAATTGCGGATTTCTTCAAGAAAATAGTCTTGAGCTGATATAGGTTCTTCATCTTCGGGACACTTGATTTTTTCATACTCTCCGGAATTTAAAAGTCTCCATGAGTTGCAGTTATCATCCCAATAAATATTCAAAATATTCCATAACTGCTGTTTTAGAGAATCATCAAGTATTGGAAACATTAACTCCACTCTTCTCTGCAGATTTCGAGACATCCAGTCGGCACTTGACAAATAATACTCTTCGTTTCCTCCGTTTTTGAAGTAAAATATTCTGCTATGTTCTAAGAATCTACCAATAATACTCTTTACTTCAATGTTTTCACTGAAACCCGGAACATCAGGCTTCAGGCAGCAAATTCCTCGAACCAGAAGACGAATCTTTACACCATTCTGAGATGCTTTGTATAGAGCGGGAATTACTTCCCTATGGGCAAGAGAGTTCATTTTAGCGAAAATCATTCCCGGATTTTCAGGCGTATGTAGTTCAATTTCACGTTCAATCATTTCCAGAATTCTGTTTTTAAGGTCAACAGGCGCAACAATTAGATGATTCCAGTCTTTGTGGTAAGAATATGCAGTAAGGTAATTGAAAAGATGAGTAGCATCCTGACCGAATTTTTCATTAGATGTGAAGTATCCAATATCAGTATAAAGACGAGCAGTTACCTGATTATAATTACCTGTAGACAAGTGTATATAGGTTTTAATTTTACCGGATTCTCGTCTAACAACTAATGCAATTTTACAATGCGTTTTCAGTCCGGGTACTCCATATATGACATGAGCGCCTGACTGTTCGAGAGCTTTAGCCCATATTATATTTTTCTCTTCGTCAAATCTGGCTTTAAGCTCCACAAATGCAGTAACATATTTTCCGTTTTCGGCAGCTTTTTTTAGTGATTCCACTACTTCAGAATTACTTCCGGCACGATAAAGTGTAATCTTTATAGCAAGGACATCAGGGTCGCAAGCTGCGTCTGAAATAAGTTTTACAGTCGAACCCGAAAAAGTATCAAATGGATGATGTACAAGTATCTCATTTGATTTTAAATAATTAAACATATCATCAAATTCACCATCAAATTCAGGTATTTTCTTTGATACAAATGGGATATCTTTTAGATTTCTAAGATCTAACTTCATTAGTTCCATAAAATCAACAAGATTAAGTGGTCTGTCATGAATATACAAGTCATCTGCTTCGAGTTCAAGAGCTTTCATAAGCAGTTTTGCTAAGTAATCCGGCATTTTTGCAGTTACTTCAAGTCGTACTGCAGCTCGTCCCCAGTTGCGTAATTTTACCTGTTCAGCAATCTCTGAAAGCAAATCTTCAGCTTCATCTTCTGCGATTTCAAAGTCAGCGTCACGGGTTACCCGAAAGGTATTTGCTGCTTCAATTCTTAATCCGGGGAAAATAATATCCGCAAAAGAAATGATAATATGCTCAATCAGAACATATCTGATACCGGTTTCATTGGGAATATTAATAAACCTTGGCAATACGTTTGGAACCTGAATAAAAGCAACATTCTTTTCTATATAATCATCTTTTCCGTCACTTAGTACAAATGCAATATTCAAGCTTCTGTTAATCAATCTTGGAAATGGATTTGCAGGTCCCAACGAAAGTGGAGTCAGAACAGGAAGTAATTCAGTAAGAAAATATTCCTTCAAATCAGATTTGTCATTGTCATTTAAATTGTTGTAATGGTCTATCACCACACCGTTTGAAGCTAATTCAGGGAATATCTGTTCCTTGATGATTTTTTCCTGATTCTTATAAATTGGCAGTAATCTTTTGCGGATTTCCTTTAGTTGTTGCTTTGGAGTCATTCCGTCATAAGAAAGCTCAACCACATCACCAGCTATCTGGCTTTTAAGTCCGGCAACCCTTATCATAAAAAATTCATCTAAATTTGAGCTTAAAATAGAACAAAATTTCAATCTCTCCAATAGAGGTTGTTTTGGATTTTCGGCTTCACTTAATACTCTTCGCTGAAATTCAATCAAACTAAGTTCACGATTGAAATACAAATCATAAGAGGTCAATGACTTTCCATTGCTGTTTTTTGTGCGTAGTTTTCCGGTAATTCTTGAAGCTGGTATATTTCTCATTGTATCAGTATCTTCTCTTATAAAAACAAGTCTGTTATTTAACTTCGCCTCTGGCGTTTATTATATAATTTGCAATTTTGTGGATTCTGGTTTCTGATAATTTCAATGCCTCTGCCGGATAATCAGGTAATATAATTTCGAAATATACAAATTCGCTTACCATTTTATTTTCTAAAGCGGCTTTGAAGCATTTGCCTTCAGGAGTATCGAAATACATTGGAAATCGCGAAACAGCTGCTGCATGTGTTGAAATACATTCATAAGTTCTGTTCAAATTAATCTCTGCATCAGGGTCACTTTTGGTTTTTCGATATTCATCATCAAACTTCCAAAGGGATTCAGCCATTGCGTATCCGGTATATTGCTCTTTAACTATCATTTCAACGTCGCTTTTACTTGCTTTATATTTTATTTGCGGAACAAAAAACCATTCTACATTGCTAAATCCTTTCTTTTTAAAAATTTCAAGTCTTTTGTTATTGATTTCAGGATTATTGCGATTAATTATATTTGCAAAAAGGACATGTCTGATTGCTACATCTATCAATCCCATCTCATCATACAAATCAGCAAGTAACAGATGTGCTTCAAAATCAATAAAATTTTCACTGATTGCGTCTCTCAATAAGTCAAGTGCGTCATCTGCATTGCCTTTTTTAAGTAGACAAAGTCCCTGCAAAGTTAATGCTTTATAAAAATCAGGGAAATTTTCATAAAGTAGCTTAAATTTACTTGCAGCATCATCATAATTTCCGGAATTCAATAAACTCATACCCAAAATGTAAAGTTCGTTGCTGAAAATTTCATCATCATATTCTATTACAAAGATTTCATCACCATCAACAATGCGCCTGTACTTGTTCTCTAATACATTCTTTGACCTGTCAGGTGGCAAAATTGTATCTTTAAGTTCTGAGAATTGATACATAATTGGAGATTTTTCAATAAATTGAAATATAACAGCCGGGCTATTGACTGCTCCCTGTGAATACAACTTAGAAATTCCTAACAATAAAAAAAATATTATAAGATACCTTTTCATGATAAATTCTCGTAAAACTAAATTCAACAATCGTAAAATATATTAGCAAAATTATTGATTTTTTTAGAATTAAACAAATATTATAATTAATATTAATAAATATTTGAAAAATTTTATTAAAATGAAAATTTTTTATTTACTTTTGATATTGTATAAAATTAAATTTTAAAAATAATTTTGATTGAGAGTATTATGGAAGTTTCACTAATTTTTCCTAATCATATTTACGAATATAATCCTTGCATCAAAACAAATAGAAAAGTTTTCATTGTGGAAGAAAGCTTGTATTTTACATCAAGAAAATTTCATAAACAAAAACTTGTTCTTCATAGGGCAAGTATGAAATTCTATGAAGAGTACCTTACAAAATATGGCTATGATGTTGACTATATTGCCTTCTGGAGAAGCAATTCACTTGAAGATATTTTCAAAATGCTTTCTGAAAGAGGAGTAAAAAAAATCCATCACGTTGAAACTGTTGATTATCACATGGAAATTGAAATTAACAGTCTTTGCAGAAAATATGGTATGACTAGAAAACTTTACAATACTCCTAATTTTATGATCAAACATGATGAAGCAGCTTCATACTTCGATGATGGCAAATATTTAATGGCAGATTTTTATATTAAACAAAGAAAAAAATTGGATATTCTTATCAAAGATGGAAAACCGATTGGTGGTAAATGGAGTTTTGATACAGAAAATAGAAAAAAAATGCCTGATAATGTAAAACTGCCTGAAATAAATTTTCCTGAAAAAAATAAGCATGTTTACGAGGCTATTGATTATATAAACAAACATTTTCCTGATAATCCCGGAAGAGCTGAAGAATTCAAATATCCCGTAACATTTCAATCTGCAATTCAATTTTTGGATGAATTTCTTAAGACACGAATGGAAAATTATGGAGCTTTTCAGGATGCGATTCTGTCTGAAGAGGTGTTTCTTTTTCATTCAGTGCTTACACCATTTATGAATACAGGTATTTTATCGCCTCAGTATATCGTAAACAGAGCTTTGGAATTTCATGACGATTATGATTATCCCCTCAATTCACTTGAGGGTTTTATTCGGCAGATAATCGGTTGGCGGGAGTTCATCCGTGCTGTTTATGTAATTGAAGGTAATCGCCAGAGAAATTCCAATTTCTGGAAAGCTGAAAGAAGTATTCCGAAATCATTTTGGACAGGTGAAACCGGCATCAAGCCTATTGACGATTCAATCAAAAAAAACCTCAAGCACGGCTGGTGTCATCATATTGAGCGGCTTATGGTATTGGGAAATTTTATGCAATTATGCGAATTTAACCCTGATGAGGTTTATAATTGGTTTATGGAAATGTTTGTAGATGCTTATGAATGGGTGATGGTTCCTAATGTTTACGGAATGAGCCAGTATGCAGACGGTGGATTGATGAGTACTAAACCTTATTTATCAGGCTCAAATTATATCCTGAAAATGAGTGATTATAAAAAAGATGAATGGTGCGATATCTGGGATGCTCTCTACAGAAGATTTATTTTCAAAAATCGTGATGTGCTTGCTCAAAATCCAAGGATGAAACTTATAATCCACCAAATTGATAATATGGAAAAAGATAAACTCGAAAGTTCCTTAAAATTAGCTGAGGAATTTTTAAGTAATCTTAAGTAACAATTGCCATTTATACTGAGTAACTTATAATTAATAACTTGCTTATATAATTCTAAATCTTGGAGATTTATAAATATGCAAAAAAATAAAGCTCAAATACAATCTATGAAAGTATTTGAGCCCGAAAGCTAAAAAGAAATATGACTTATTTGATCAAACTAATTCCACCTATTAGAGGGAGTGGTTTAGCTTTACCATTTAATGCATTGATAATTCCCATCACAGCAAGAACTATAACAAAAATTGTTCCTAAAGGTCCAATTATGAACCAACCGATGATTGGAATAATACTTGAAACAAGTGAAATTGAGATTCCTAGTAAAAGCAATACTAATCCCTGATTAGCATGATATCTGGCGAATTTTGAATCTTTAGCAGCCAGAAGAGGGATAAAAAATATAATGTAGGCAAGTAGTGACATCACTTTGTTTTGTTCAATGTCTTCACTTGTAAAGCCATCGTTGTACATCTCTTCCATTAAGCACTCCTTAATTGAAAATTACATGAATATTAAAAAACTAAAATACAAGTTTATAATTTACTAAAATAAGTAATTTATGTTAAGAGAAAAAATATTATTGCAAAAAAAGTTATTCTACAACTCCAATTTCAATGTTTACACGCCTTTTAAGCTCATTTGTCTTATCACTTTCGTCAATACCGAGTCCTTCAATTTCCCATTTTATCATTGAGAATTGTTCGTTAGTAACCTTCGGTTTGAGTTTTGTCATTATATATTTTGCTGTAAAATAAGCCCTGAGAAGCGAAAGTTTTGAATTGTCAATAATGGCGTTTTTCTCGATTGAGAATTTCAAGATATTATCATTAATGCTTTCATCTGCATATTTTGAGAAGTCTGAAATAGGTCTTGGGTCTGCAAATCCATTGACTTTAATTTTGAAGCTTCTTTGATTTCTGATACAATCCTCATTTGTATTTTCGAGCATACGTCCGATATGCTCGATAGCATCGTCTAAAGCACCTTGTACAATAATAGCGAAATCATCATATTGTTCACCGGGCTTTTCGATATACTTAGTTTCGGGTTCATTTCCAATGAGGTTATAAGCAAATTTCAACCTTAAATTATCAAGTGTTGATGGTGTATTGGGGTGATAATACCCGGAAACAAAAAATGGCACTTTGTAATTAGCAAAGTCGAATTTACGTGTTGATGCAGGAATGACAAATTTTACCATTATCTTAACAACAGTTGTATCAGAACATGGTGCGATAACAAGCTGCTCAGGAACATAATTCGGAACACATGAATTAAAATACTGCAAATAGTAAATATTTGATGGCTGAAGTTCTAATCTGAATTTCCCGTCTTGTTTTATTTCTGTAACATTAATCAGTTCACGATTACCGTCAAGAAGATAGAGTTTACCTTCAAGCGGAAGCTCTTTCTTCTCACCCTCTACAATGCCTTCAAGGATAACATCTCCGCAGTGTCTGAATGTGTAAATATCATATCCTCCACAACCACCTGGTCTGTCAGATGACAAATAAATATTATTATTATACAGACTAGCTCCGGTTTCATTGTGATTTGTATTTATTGGTGCCGGAAGTTTGTGTGAGTTTCTCCAGATGCCTCTTTCTGTTTCATTTGCTATAAATACATCAAATGTATTGCTTTCATTCCTACCATTTGTTGAATAAATGAGACTTCCGTCAAGGTTTATAAAAGGAGCAATATCATCTCCTTCAGTATTGATATCTTTACCGAGATTAATCGGTTGCGACCATATGCCATTTTCATTTTTTACAGATACGTACAGGTCAATCCCGCCAAGCCCACCAGGGCGATCTGATGCAAAAACAAGAAGATTGCCGTCATAAGAAAGTGCGGGATATGATTCGTAATATTCAGAATTTATATTTTCAGGCATAACAGGCAAAACCCAGCTATCATTATCATTTTTATATGTGAAATAAATGTCGCTGTTCGGTACTTTTGTAGTAGTTGTTATTCCTGCAAAATAAGCAAATGTTCTGTTCAGAATATTCTTGCGGTACAGCTTAATTAATCCTCCATCACTGATAGAGTTAATATTTACATCCTTAAGAGGAATAGTATTGATAATCTCATCTTTACGAAGAACACCTGTCATCATCGAAAATTTCTGTGCTTTGCGATTTCTGTTTGTGTAAAAAACATCTTTATCAAAAATGAAAGGCGAAAGCTGGTCATCAGGAGTATTTACATTCGATGAGGCATTCCCTGAAGCTTTGATTTCCGGGCATACTTCAGCAGTTTTGCAGGATTCCAGAGTAGGAATGATATAAATTAAACACAAAAAAAATAATATTTTCAAATTAAATAATTTTGCGATATTATTTCTATTCATTTTCTCACCATCAAAATTGTTTTATAGCATATTTTTAATATAATCGTCACTAAATATTAATTCTTTACCAAATAATATATTTGAAAATAAGCAATTTTGATTAAAATAAAAAATTATTATGCGTTCGACAATAGCTGAAATAAACTTATTTAATTTGCGGCACAATTTAAAAATGATTCGTAAGGCAGCAGGAAATTCTGATATAATGCCTGTAATCAAGGCTGATGCTTACGGACATGGCGCTGTGAGAATAGCTCAAGAGCTAAGAAAAGAAGGTGTTGATGTCATCGGAGTTGCATTTGCAGATGAAGCCGTAAGACTTAGAAGAGAAGGAGACACCGGTGAAATTTTTATTCTGATTCCGGGCACTGAATTAGATATTGACTTTTATGCGGCATATAATCTTCAGGCTTCTGTTGAGGACTTTGAAGTTTTGAGAAAGTTGTCGGAAGAGGCAGTCAAGCGAAATATGAAAATCAAAACTCATCTTTTTATCAATTCAGGGATGAATCGTGATGGTATTAAACCTGAGAATGCAATTGAATTTATGAATGAATCAAGCCGTCTTGCCGGCATTGAAATGATTGGCATTCTCACTCATTTAGCAAGCTCAGAGCTTGATGACAGAACTTTTGCCAATTATCAGTTGAATCAATTTGATGATACAATCGAAAAATTAAAAGCCGCCGGGTATAATTTCAAATATATACATTCTCTTAACAGCGGGGGTGTGCTTAATTTCTCTGACCCTAAGTATAACATTGCAAGATGCGGAATTTCGCTATATGGATATATGGATTTTGAAAATATGTCCCAAAAGTTGGATTTAAAGCCGGTAATGACACTTAAATCAAAAGTAATTAATATTAACACTGTTTCTGAAGGTGATAACGTTGGATACAGCTTGAAATATATCTCCGACTCTCAGAAAAAAGTGGCAGTTGTGCCTTTTGGATACGGCGATGGTTATCACAGAATATTATCCGGTAAAGCAGATTGCCTCATTCACGGCAGGAGATATAAGCTTGTCGGGACTATTTGTATGGACCAATGCCTGATTGATGTTGGAAATGATGATGTAACAATCGGTGATGAAGTCGTTTTCCTTGGCGTACAGGGAAATGATACCATTACAGCTTATGAACTGGCTGAGGTAATGGGGACAATCCCTTATGAAATCACGACGGCAATTAAAGAGCGTGTACCCCGAATTTATATAGATTGATCTGTTTTGAACTGAATAATCAATTCAATCAATGAAAAATTCGTCATAGCGGCATTTTCCCTTCTGCTGCAAAGGGCTGAAGCCCTTTGT
Source organism: Ignavibacteriota bacterium (assembly GCA_019637995.1). NCBI lineage: Bacteria > Pseudomonadati > Ignavibacteriota > Ignavibacteriota bacterium. The sequence goes on along the minus strand of JAHBUQ010000001.1, from coordinate 1,068,014 downwards.
TGCTGAATATTATTTTAACTTTCAACTTTCAACAAAATCACATCTTCACAAATTTCTCTATCGTTGAGCAAGCTCCATTGCTATAATTAATTTTAGTGGAATATAAGACTTATGCAATAAGGATACATTCTTCTACTTCTGAACGAAAAAAATTTAAATTGATACACCATTTTTTAGGCATATATCAATTTACCTTTTGCTTCAGGTACTGTTCTACCTAACGAAATAGCTGTTTCAATCCATTCTTGCATAACAACTTGTATATTCTTTAAAGCTTCATTATAGTCTTTTCCATCAGCCATACAGCCCGGGAGTTCGGGTAATTCAGCGATAAAGGAATTATCGTCATCGCTCCAATATATTAAAATTTCATATTTACTCATATTGATACTCCTCAAGTTTGTATTCTAAAATAATGTTTCTTACCTGCTTCACTTGATATGGTTTTGCTTTATTATTCTTATCAGGTTGAATATTTAATATTTCCGGAATACCCTCTTTATAAAAATATGATGACTTCCTTTTATTCTCAATTTAAAACCAAGGTGAAGCAAAAAATTCAGAAAATCCTTAAAATCAATTGATTTATCTGACTTTCCCGATAAAATGCTAATATATATTTTTTTATATCTACTCATTAAAATATTCTTAATTATTTTTGAATAAACGTCATATAAAATAAATAATTGCTTTCCTTTTTTTAAAGAATGTACCTTTTCTAAAGCTTCACAAACTTCTCTATAATGGAGCAAGCTCCATTGCAACCTACAATATTCACGAAATACACTCCTGCAGGCAAATGTTCAACATTCATCCGATGACTTTTAGACATCGGATGAATTGAATCTGTCATTACCAATTCACCCAATACATTATATATCCTTATTTCTGAACCTTCCGAAGGTTCGAAACCTACGGAAGGTTGAATAATTTCAACATATTCTTCTGCGGGATTGGGGGAAAAGAAAAATTTCACGGAATAGTATTCATTCTCATTCACACTTGTATTATCATCAATCGAAAATTTCCAAAGTTCGCTCCAATCGCCCCATCCGTATGAATTCTTCGCTTTAACACGCCAAAAAAACTCTGTTCCTAATTTAAAATTATTGAGTATTAAGGTTGTATCTGTTAAAGTTGAATCGGAGAGCCACACAAAATCGTTTTCATTTAATTCAATTCGATAATTAGTTACATCAGGTTTGCTTTCGTGCCAAAGAAATTTAACCTCACTTTTTTTGATAATAGTTTCATCAATGGGTGAAAGCAAAACTACTTTTTCAGGCAATGCATAAGTATTACCTACATTAAAAGTCAAACTGTAAATAGTTGAATTAGATTCTACTTCGTAATGCCATACACCAATTGGAGCATCATTCGGCAATTTCTTATTCCAAGTGCTGACGGCTCGAGCAGTCCCATTAATTTCATCCCAAATAGTACCATCGGGCTTGCGAATCCTACAAGTAAAATCATCCTGAAGTGAAAATCTGTGATAAAACGATAAAGTAATAGAATCACCTGAAATAAAATTGCGTTTTTCATTTAATATTTCTGGTTCAGGACAAGGCTGAATAATCGGTGCTGATGAACCAATCAACAACCTGTTCATCCCTTTGTCAATGTAATGAGGTTGTTCCACCCACATACTTTCAGTAATGTCTGGATTAGAAGGACCTAAGAATGGATCAACTGCTTTATTATTTGCTGTCATCACTTGAAAATGCAAATGTGGTCCGCCGGACATCCCCGAGGAGCCAACAATGCCAAGATATTCACCTGTTTCAACATAATCACCTACATTCTTTGATGTTAATGAGTTTTTCTTGAAATGAATATACCAAGCTTTCGTACCATCAGAGTGCTGTATTATTATACCATTCCAACCTTCTCGGAGACTATCCTTCCAAGAACATACACGATCGTAGTTTCCATCAATCTTTGTTACAATTACTCCGGGTGCAGCTGCTACAACACTCACAAGATTATTGTCCATTGTATGCCATCTAAAAGGAGATAATGACCAATCAGTACCTTTATGACCATCGTATGTGTGAGTACCTCCCATATAATCAAGCAGTCCACTTGTTTGGTCATGGTCAAAAAAACCACCTCCGGTTCTAATATAAGCTGAATAAATACCATTTGCGGTATCGGGCGTAAAGCTCAAGGGAAATTCAAATTTCACATTGTCGGTTGTATTTCCTAAAGATTTGTGCATTTTAAAAACTCCTGCCGCATTTAAGGAGTCAATTAAAAATTCTACATGTTTTATATGATCATCAGTAATTGGATTAATATGGAGTTGACTATGGGTACAATTCCGATTTCCGATTTGTGCAGAGCAAACTCCATTAATACTCAGAAAAATGCTCAAAGTTAACATAAAAAGTGTTCTGTTCATATATAAGTCCTTCAATTTTTGTTTTAAATCATGATTTCTCATCTTATCACCATAAATATTTGTGAATAATTTCCGAATTTAATGAAATATAAACCAGCTGGTAAATACGATATATCAATGCGTTTAAAATGTGCCACATCTCCGAGATGTGCTACATCAGGCAATTCCATTACTATTTCGCCTAAAGTATTGTAGATTTTTACTACAGAACCTTCCGAAGGTTGAATAATTTCAATATAATCCCTTGCGGGGTTAGGAGTTACTTTGAATTGAAAATTATTAAAATATTCTTCTGTTACACTGATTGGCTCAATTTTTTGAATAGTAATAGGGATTCTTACTAAATCGCGACGCAATCCCCAACCGCCTTGCTTCCAATTATCCATATTCTGCATAAAGTACAGGTATGCAGTTGAATCAGAATATGCAAAACTAATATCCGGTGCATCATGGTCAATTAGCGAGGGATATGCTTCTTGAACTATGTTTCGAGCGGCTTGATCTGGAGTTTGCCTGTTACAGTGTTGCCAACCCAAAATTGTTTCGCGGATTAACTGTGGCTGAGTCCAATTGATTAAATCATCTGAACGAGAAAGGAAAAACCCGCATGTCTCAATACCGTCAACCTTATGAACTCCGGCTCCGACAAGTATAAATTGATTTAAATAGGTATTCCACGTCAAACTGCCACGCAAATCTCTGATAGTTCTATGGCTTATAAATTCAGGTAAAAACTTGCTTGAATCTGCAGGAGGATTGGTATATGGATTAACCAAGGGTATATTGAAGTCGCTTCCGTCCCAGATGCGCCACGAGCCGGGATTGGATATATCATCGGTTCTCATAATACAAGTACCTCTTATGCCGGCATTTGTATTAGAGAGAATCGCAAACATCAAGCTATAATAATGTCCATTATGCTTGACAATATTACTTGGCTCAAAGTAGCCATGGGGGGGAGGTGCACCACGTTCAACAGCATTAGCATTCCATTTAAAAGGTATCATAGCTACAAGATGATTAGGACTTTCCGGCTGAACAAAGGTTCTGCCTCCATCTGTAGATTTTGCATAACTAATGAAATTATACCAACATGGATTTGAGGGGTCGGTAACTCCGGGTTTGCAGTTTTCTGCAAAAGGGTCGTGATATTCATTGTGAACTAAGGCATGTATTGTTATACCATCTTCGCTATAAACTGATGTAATCCACTCTTGATGACGAAATGCATCAGCAGACCATTTATCTCCGGAAACAAAAACCGGCTCGCAACTGCGTTTGAGTGAATTAAAATCTTCACCAAACATAAAATAATTGTCAGGAGCATTGCCTGAAACAAGCATTATACCGTCAGGTGTTCTTATAGGATGTGCATACACATCGGGCAAGTCAAGAACATCACATCTGTCTTCAGTGTATATAAAAACCTTCTCCTCTTCACCTAATGTGATTTTGATTGCTTTATTCCAAGTTTGTGCAAAAGTAATCTGCGTTACAGCAATTAAAATTATTTTCAGAATTAGTATAAATTTCATTTTATCACCATAAATTTTGCTGAATAATTTCCAATTTGAATGAAATATATGCCGATTGGCAGGAGAGAAATATCAATTCTTATCTCCCTCTCCTCATGGGAGAGGGCTGGGTTGAGGGACATAAATAATTCACCGAAGGTATTATAGATTTTGATTTCTCCTGCTACTTCATCAACGCCTCGCTCATCAACCCCATGCTTAAGCGTGGGGTTTATAAGTCCTGAAATATCAATATATTCCGATGCGGGATTGGGAGAGATTAATATTCTATTAAAAACTTCAATATTATCTACATGTGAAATTTTATCTATTTGCTTTATCACAATTAGTCCTCTGTCAGAAATATTTGTTTTTAAAGTATCATTTTCGTTGATTATTTGATTTGGCTTGCTGACCATATAGTTTGTTGGAGGATTATTCCCCCATCCGGTTGTATAAATCAGCTCATACTCTCCTCGTGGTAAGCCAACTATATTAATATCTGATTTACCTTGCGATGTAACAATAGCAACGTAATTACCATTTGTATTTTTGAAAACTACAGGATTTAGAATACTATTATTACTAATGGCATGTTTCCTAACTGCTCTGGGTCTAATATTTTTAAAATATTGGAGAATATATTTGACATTATCATGAATAATGATTCTGTAATCATCCTGACTATTAAAAACTATTTTAGTAAGCCCTGTATAATCAACTCCAAAAGGAATACATAATGGCGAATAATGCTGAAAAGCTGAATTGTTTCCTAAAGTTAGATCTTTATGCAATGTTTCATAAGTATTGCCATTAGTCCACCATTCAAGCATAGAAGTCCTTACATTGTTTGCTTTTGCAAGATCGGCTATTTTTGTAAGGTTAGAATCCACTCTTCCTGTATAAGCATGATATGAAAATTCTTTCCAATATTCAAATACTCTCGGTACTTTAAGAAACTTCCCAATATAATTTTCCGAATTGGCGTTGATTAAGTTTGTAGTTGAAGGTGCAATAAACTCTGGAAAATATCCATTTTCCTTTAATTTATCACCAGCTGCAACCATACATTCTCCAACTAATTTACCATCCCCAAATTTTGCAACATCTGGCTCTAAAATTACTTCGACTGCATCAGGAACAAAACCATATTCACTATCCATGAATTTAAACACAGCTAAAATGAATTCTGCATATTCCCTTGGGTCTCTATGGTGAAAATCTCCGTCAGTTATTTGTGGAGTGAAAGCCACATAACATAAATTAATATATAAATTTTCACCTTTTTCTTTTAACCTTTCACGCAAAGGTAGTACTGAATTTCTCATCTTAATTTTTAATTCCGAAAAATGGAAACCATCCATATTCAAAATATCTGGGTCGTCATTATCATTTACGGTTGCGTATCTAATAGCTCGCCAATCATCGTAACTTATGGAACTATCAATATATTTTCTCCAGTTATCAGCAGAGTTTTCAGAGCCAGACCTGACTTCGAGACGCATACGGGTTATGCCAATTGAATCAGCAATAATATTTATCAAATCATTTCTAAAATAGGATAAACTAGTATCAGTTTCGATATTTTTGCCTTGCACGGCAACAGTGGATGAGCCACATTCCCAGCCCTGAATAGTTTGATAACTAATTGTAGTATCAACAAATATAACTTGAGAATTTAAAAACTGAACAAAACTCAATATTATAATAACAGTTAGAAAAAACTTCATAAATATTTCCTTCCAATAAAATTACAATTTAACAAATTTTTCTGAATAATTGCCAATTTGAATGAAATACACGCCTCTCGGCAGGTGCGAAATATTCATCCGATGACTCGAAGTCATCGGATGAATTGATTCAGTCATTACCTCTACTCCAAGCATATCGAATATTTGCACTTTAGAAACAACCGATGTTTCCAAAACATCGGTTGTTTGAAAACTGATTGTAATATAATCACTTGTGGGGTTGGGATAAATATTAATTGAACTCATCGAAATCGCATTTTTAACTGATGTAGTTTTTGAATCAAAAACGAAAACTCCAAAATATGGGTCTGAGAACCAGACTTTTCCTTTTTCATCAATTGAAAAATCTGTCAAAGCATATAAATTTTGAGTTGTACCTTCAAATGTTGGGAATTCATATTTTGTCCATTCTTTGTTTTTACTATATTTATAAAAATATTTTGATGAAATACCTTGTCCTTCATATAATCTTGACAATATCCAGCAATTGCCTTCCAAATCCACTTTTACCATAGAGAAATACTCGTTATCGTTCATAAGTCCTGACGGTATGTCAATTGCGTTATAAGTGATTGTTCCATTGTAATCTTTATAATTTCCAATACTTCGCTTCATTAACACAATTATCGAATTATCTGACATAATTTGAATTGAGGAAACAGTATCTTTCTTTAGTTCAGGAATTTCCGTTTCATCAATTATTTTTATATTACCTTCACTAAATTTTACGAACTTTCCAGCACAAGAATACCATAGATTGTCATAAGCATCGCAAAACATTGGAATATCTTGGGAAAAAGGAAGTGGTGTTGATTGCGGTATGGAATAATAGACAACAGTATCCGATGATTTATCCAATTTAAAAATACCTAATGTATGATTTACAAACCAAATATTACCATATTTATCTGGTGCAATCCCACGAATTTTATCATTATACATAGAAGGAGTATTTGATACATTATAATGCTTGCTATCATAGCCGGTAAATTTTATCAGCCCTTCATTTGTGCTTGCCCAAACATTGCCACCCATAACAGTGATTCGACGGATGTTAAATTTATTATATGTTTCCATTGGGTTAAGCTCATTATAATAGATTTTAGTCCATTCATAACCATTGTGTTTCATTAGACCACCGGTAGTACCAAGAAAAACACCACCATTATAATCAGACTGAATACAAAATGATATTCCCGGAACAGGTAAATCATTATACTTAAAAAACGTCCACCCGGACCGAGAATACAAATTTGTGTTAATAAGTATAATTAACAAAATACATACCGTCAAATACTTTTTCATTTCAAACTCCAACTTTTGATTAATAAAATTCTTTATAAGATATACACGGCAAATACAATTAAGTTGCAGTTCTTATCTTTTTTGCGTTAATACGTACATCTTCACAGATTTCTCCAGTTTCTTACTAATATATCTGTACATTTTTAATGAAGGGATATAATTTTTATTGTTAGTGAATAAATAAATGAGAGAAAAATTATTGAAAATGACAATCAAACTCCGCTAAATTTTGTGAAACTATTCATAAATTATTGAATATCCTTATTACATTTTTTTATTCCCTTTTTTTCTTGTATATTGCAAAGATTTTTTAGTCAAGATGAAAAATACTTTTATAATATAAATTATGCAAGAAATAGTATATCATTCACAATTTGAAGCAGAAGACAGCTACTGGTGGTTTATAGCCAGAAACAGGATTTTGGAGAAAACCGTCAGAACATTTTGTGAACTGAAACCAACGTTAAATTTGCTTGATGTCGGCTGTGGTACCGGCGGTTTTGCTTCGCTTCTGAAAAGCGACTGCAATGTTATCGGCATTGACACATCTGATATTGCACTTGATTATTCCCGCAAGCGTGGTCTTACAAATCTCAAAAATTGCTATCTGAATCAATTCGACAAAAATCAATACGGAAAAATTGATGCGATTACAATGCTTGATGTTATTGAGCATATTGAAGATGATGCAAAAGTTGTAAAAGAAGCGTATGATTTGCTTGATAATGGCGGATATATGTTTGCTTCCGTTCCTGCTTATCAATGGTTATGGAGCCACCACGATGAAATTCACATGCACTACCGCCGATATACTGTTACACGTTTCAAAAAGTTGTTCAGAGATGCCGGATTTAAAGTGATGTACAGTTCATATTTTAATACGATTCTTTTTCCACCCGCTGTTTTGAAACGATTTATTGATAAAATTACAGGTGCCGGACAGAAAAATGATGCACCGATTGATGAAGTTCCAGATTTTGTCAATAATGTATTTACAAAATTATTTATGCTCGAAAAAAGTTTGATACCAAGCGTTATGCTTCCTTTCGGGCTTTCAATTGTTCTTGTTGCTAAAAAAATGTAAATTTAAATATAAAAATTATGAAAAAAACTCTGAAAAAAGAAACACCTCAAGCGAAGGAAATTCAGGTTAAGGAATTTCCGAATTATTATTTCATCGGATTATTTCTTCTCACAACTGTAATCTTTTTTGCGGGTCAGCTTTTTGGAACTTCCTTTTTTTGGGAAGATTTCGTAGAATATGTTTATCCGGTACAAACTTATGCGGCTTTAGCGGCAAGTCAGGGGTCTATTCCTTTCTGGAATCCTTATGTTTTTAGTGGTATGCCATTTTTAGCGGATTTGCAGGTGGGCTTCTTTTATCCTTTAAATCGTTTGTTATCATTTTTCATTGATTCAAATGGACATCTTTCAGTTTGGGGCTTACAGTTTGTAATTATAATGCACTTTTTCATCGCACAGATTACTTTCTTCTTCCTATTAAGAAGCAAAAATATAAGTCAGATGGGAAGTGCAATTGGTGCAATAGGTTACTCATTTTCAATGATGATGGTATGCCATGTAATACACCCCATGATTGTTTATCACCTTGCTTGGTTTCCGCTCGTTTTTATGTTTTTCATCAGAGCATTCGATGAGTCTGATTATCGTTTTGGTATCGCAGCAGGGCTGATTTTGGGAATTTCAATGCTTTCAGGTCACCCGCAAACTACACTTTATTTGGCATTTTTCCTTGGTTTATATTATATTTGGCACTTAGTAAATAATATCAAAAATCCGGAAAAGAGTAAATTTGTGATTTCAATTGTTTCAGGTGCAGCTGCATTTTTAGTTGCTTTAGGAATATTTCAGATTCAGTTTCTGACCTCAAATGAACTTGCCGATATGTCAATTAGAGCTGAAATGACCGTTGAAAAAAGTGCAGAAGGTTCTCTTGAATTTAAGCAGATTTCAAATTTTGTAAATCCTCACCAGTTTGGAAAAATCACGGGTGATGCTGCAAATCCGACTAATTTCAATCTTATTCTTGCAAATGGAGAGCAGGCACCTTATTTCTATTATTGGGAAACAGCATTTTATTTTGGAATCGTGATTGTCCTACTTGGATTTATTGGTTTATTAAGCACTTACAAAGATAAGTTCACGCTTTTTCTAATTATTATGACAGCGATTGGATTTTTGCACGCTTTGGGTTCAAATTTCTTCGTACATGGAATATTTTACAATTTGCCATTTTTCGGACAATTCAGAAATCCTGCAAGAATGATGATTTATGTAGTATTTGCTTTTAGTATTTTTGCGGGAATCGGATTTGACAAATTATTAAAAGTCAGTTTTAATGAATTGAAAAATAATATGTTTATATCAATCGGAATTGTAGCGTTACTTGTAATAATTTCAATTGTAAGTGGAAATGCAGGTGATAGCTCAATGAATTCAGCATTGCTTGGACTTTTATATTTTTCAATATCAGCAGCATTAGCTTATATGTTTGGAAATAATAAAGTTAACTATATTGTTGCAGGTGCTGTTCTTACAATTGTACTGTTTCTGGATTTGTATCTTGCAGGGAGCGATTTCAATCAATCCAAAGAAGACCCTAAACTTGCTTATCAGATGGATGGAAAAATGCTTGAATCATTTAAGTCAAATCCACCCGAAAATATTTTCCGTGTCAATACACGCTCGTACTCACCTCCATATATGGCAACTAAACGAAATCAGGGTATGGTTGATAAATTTATGAATACAGAAGGATATAACCCTCTTGTTTTGCAACGCGTTAATCCAGCTCTTAATACTGCTGATGAGATTTACGATTTATTAAATGTTAAATATGTATTGAAGTTTAATTCTCAAACAAACCAACCATTTTTTGAAGAAAATTTTGACCGACTTCCAAACGCATGGCTTGTTAATAAAGCTCATATTTTCAATGCTTTAGACGTAAGTGATAATATGAAAAGCGGAAATTATGACTTTACAAAAGAAGTTATTCTTGAGGATGCTGTAAAAGTTAATCTGAATCCTGATGAAGAAATTAAATCCAAGGTAGTTTGCAGGGAATACAAAGCTAATTACCTGAGATACGAAATTATGAATCCGGAAACTAATGCAATTTTAGTGCTTTCTGAAATTTGGTATCCAGCATGGAAAGTATTTGTGGACGGGTTGCCGGCTAAATTACATCGCGCTAATTATAGTCTTCGTGCTATTGAAATTCCAAAAGGAGCGTCAAAAGTTGAGCTTAGATTTGCTTCTGAATCCTTTGCGCTTGGTCAGTGGATAACAATTGTTACTTTGCTTATTAGTTTACCATTATTAGTAATTAATTTAAATAAAAAGAAATAAATGCAAAAAAAGTCGCTGTTAGCACTTGAAAACGGATATTATGATTTTGCCGATTGCTTTGCCGGAAACGGTACAGTTTTTGGCGAAGTCGTCTTTAATACTGCGATGACGGGTTATGAAGAAATTCTGACAGACCCATCTTACAAAGGGCAGATTATTAATTTCACATATCCATTGATTGGTAATTATGGGATTACGGTTGAGAATCCGCAATCGGATAAAATTATGGCTGAGGCAGTAATTATCCGCGAGCTATCAAATATTCCATCGAATTTTAATTCAAAAATGGATTTTGCCACTTATCTTGAAAATTCTGGAATAATTGGTATTCATAATCTTGATAACCGCTCATTAACTAAGCAGATACGTAATTCCGGTGCTGTTAAGGGCGGAATTACAACTGAGCATCTTGACCCTGAAAAATTTATCGAAATGGTGAGAAATTCTCCCTCAATTTCAGATGTAAATGTGTTTGAATCGGTAATTGAAAAAGAGATTCGTGAATATTCAGGGAATGCAGATAATAATCTTGTAATTGCTGCAATAGATTTTGGAATTAAGAGAACAATCATAATTGATTTACTGCGATATTTCTCAAAAGTTATATTGATTCCTTTCTCCGATGATTTAGATAATAAATTGAAAAATATAGATTTTGATGGTATTTTTCTGTCAAACGGACCGGGTGACCCGCGAATTGTAAAAAATATTGATTTTATCAATAAATTTGCTCAAAATAATATTCCTGTAACTGGTATTTGCTTTGGACATCAATTAATTGGTAAAGCTTTTGAGCTTGAAATTGATAAACTTCCTTTCGGGCATCACGGTGGAAATCATCCGGTGAAATATATTGATAACGGAAATGTTTATATATCATCACAAAATCACAATTACGCTATTAATATGGACTCGCTAAAGTCCAATAATGATTGGGATTTAACGTGGTTACACCTTTACGATAATACTGTTAGTGGAATCAAACACAAAACCCTGCCGATTTGTTCAGTACAGTTTCATCCGGAGGCATCACCGGGACCAAACGATGTAAATAATATAGTTTTCAATGATTTTTATAATTTAGTGAAGAATAATGCCACAAAGAATTGATATAAATAGAATTTTAGTCATCGGCTCAGGTCCGATTGTTATTGGTCAGGCAGGAGAGTTTGATTATTCCGGCTCGCAAGCGGTGAAGGCGCTTAAGTCTTTGGGATATTACGTTGTTGTGCTTAACAGTAATCCTGCTACAATAATGACTGACCCGCAATTGTCAGACAAGGTATATATCGAGCCAATTACGACAGATATTATTGAACAATTAATTCAAAAAGAAAAAATTGATGCAATTTTGCCAACAGTTGGTGGTCAGACTGCACTAAATATCAGCTTAGAACTATATGACAAGGGCATAATTGACAAGTATAATATTGAACTTCTTGGTGTTAACAGGCAATCAATAGAAAAAGCTGAAAGGCGTGAATTATTCCGGCAGGCGATGGATAATATCGGGTTGCAGTCTCCTAAAGGAAAAACTGTCAGCTCACTTAAGGAAGCCCTTGATTTTCAAGGAGAGATTGGATTTCCAATAATAATAAGACCTTCGCTCACTCTCGGCGGTTCAGGTGGTGGAATTGCTACAAACATGGAAGAGTTTACCAATATAATTATCAATGGGTTATCTCTTTCGCCTATAAGCGAGGTTCTTGTTGAAGAATCACTTGTCGGTTGGAAAGAATTTGAATTTGAAGTGATTCGTGATAAGAAAGATAATGCAATAATTGTTGCTTCTATTGAAAATTTTGACCCAATGGGCGTTCATACAGGTGACAGTATAACAGTAGCTCCGGCTCAGACGCTTAGTGATATAGAATATCAACGACTTAGAGATTACTCAATCGCAGTAATCAGAGAAATTGGCGTCGAAACAGGTGGCTCAAATATTCAGTTTGCAGTGAATCCCAAAAATGGAGATGTGCGTGTTATTGAGATGAATCCGCGTGTGTCAAGAAGTTCAGCTCTGGTTTCTAAAGCTACAGGTTTTCCAATTGCAAAAATTGCGGCAAAACTTGCTGTTGGTTTCACTCTTGATGAAATTACAAACGATATTACCCGCACTACGCCTGCATCTTTCGAGCCGGTGATGGATTACATCGTTGTAAAAGTACCACGCTGGGATTTTGAAAAGTTCAAAGTTGAGCCGGTTTTGACAACTCAGATGAAGTCAGTCGGTGAGGTTATGGCAATTGGCTCAAATTTCCGCGAAGCATTTCAAAAGGCATTTCGTTCACTTGAAATTGGTGCTTCCGGATTTGAATCGGATAAATTTAACGATTTTTCAATAGAAACTATACTTGAAAAACTCAAAAAGCCAACTCCTGATACTCCATTTCTTGTCAAGCGTGCATTCGAACTCGGTGCCGATATTGATACAATCAATGAATTTACCGGAATTGATAAGTGGTTTTTAGATAATATTCAGCAAATAATTGATTTTGAATTTAAAATTAAAAATTCAGCAGAGTTATCAACTGATTTTCTTAAAATCTTGAAATTAAATGGCTTTTCCGATGAACAAATTGCTAAGTTGAGAGGTGAAAATGCCGCTGATTTAAGAGAGTTAAGAAAAAATCTTGGAGTATTACCAACATACAAAAGTGTTGATACATGTGCCGGAGAATTTGAGGCACATACTCCTTATTTTTATTCTACTTATCTAAGAGAAAATGAATCAGTAAAATCTGAAAAGAAAAAAATTGCAATACTTGGAGGTGGTCCTTTCAGAATTGGGCAGGGACTTGAATTTGATTACTGCTGCTCGCAGGCAGCATTGGTTTTAAAGGGTACAGAATACGAAACGATTCTTATTAATTGTAACCCTGAGACTGTTTCCACGGATTATGATACCTCTGACAAATTATATTTCGAGCCGGTTTATTTTGAAGATGTGATGAATATAATTGATTTAGAGCAGCCCGAAGGTGTAATCTTGCAGCTTGGTGGGCAAACTCCGTTGAAATTATCCAAAAAGCTTGAAGAATATGGAGTTAAGATTTTCGGTACTTGTCAGACAAGTATAGATGCAGCAGAAGACAGAGGCAAACTTCTCGAAATTTTAGAAGAGCAGGATATTTTATATCCAAAAGGAAATTCTGCAATAACTAAGGATGAAGCTCTCAAATTTGCAAGAGAAATTGGTTATCCGGTAATCGTAAGACCTTCTTATGTGCTTGGCGGTCGTGGTATGGCAATAGTCTATAATGACGATGAATTTTTGACTTATCTCAATGAGGCAGTTAGAGTTAGCGACAATCATCCTGTATTGATTGATAAATTCCTTGAAAGTGCAATCGAAATTGATGTTGATGCTGTTTCTGATGGAAATTATACAATTATTGCCGGTATTATGGAACACATAGAAGAAGCCGGAGTTCATTCGGGGGATAGTTGTTCTGTTCTTCCATCTTATTCGATAACTCCTCAAATTCGTGATAATATAAGAGAAATAACATATAAACTTGCAAAGTCATTGAAAGTTATTGGATTTATGAATATTCAATATGCAGTATTAGATAATGAAGTATATCTCATTGAGGTGAATCCCCGTGCCTCCCGAACTGTACCATTTGTATCAAAATCAACCGGAATTCCGATGACCGAGCTTGCAATTAAAGCGATGTTGGGAGAAAAATTATCGGGAATGAATATTTCGAAATCGCAGGGAAGTGATAATTATTCAGTAAAATCTCCTGTATTTTCGTTTGGAAAATTTCCCGGAGTTGATACAGTTTTAGGTCCTGAAATGCGTTCCACCGGTGAAGTTATGGGAACTTCTGAATTTTTCGGAGAAGCTTATGTGAAATCACAAATTTCAGCAGGGCATAATTTACCGCTAAAGGGCAATATTTTCATAAGTGTAAATGATTATGATAAAAAGCTTGTAGTGCCTATTGCAAGAAAATTGCACAAATTAGGATATGGTATTTACGCTACTTTAGGTACTTACAGCATTTTACATGTGAATGGTGTACCTGTAAATCTGATGCATAAAATTGACCAGGGTAATCCTAATGTTATAGAGATGCTCCATAGCGGAAATATTCAGATGGTTATTAATACTCCTTTGGGACGCAAAGCATATCAGGATGACCTCCTGATACGCTCTGCAGCTCTTAACAAGAAGATTCTGTGTGTTACAAATATCGCAGCAGCTAAAGCAGTAACTGACGGCTTAGACTGGCTGCAAAAACACCAGATTACTATTTCAAATCCCGTAAAGATGGGAAATATTTAGAAAAATTTAATTAGATATTGCAACTACTTCAATCTGAATGAAATTGGTATTGTTATCCAGCAATTTACTGCCATATTGTCCTGAAAAGCAGCAGTGAAAATGCCGGGTGTTTTTACAGCTTCAATTGCTGCATTGTTAAAGAGTTGATTGCTTGATTCTTCAATCTTCACTTTCAGTACTTGTCCGTTAGTGCCTATCAATGCACTAACTAAAACTTGTCCTTCAACATTTGCTTTTCTAGCTAAATGTGGATATACAATACTTTGATTTAGTTTGTTCAAATTAACTTTTGGCTCTATTTCAGCAAAAAAGAATTCCTTTTCGGCTGGCTTTGTTTCAATAATTTCCTGCTTTACAACAGCAACATCTTCAATAATCGGAAGAGTTTTGATGTAATTATCAGCATTACCCAAGGTAGCCGATGCATTGCCTGTATTTTCAAATAATGCGATATCACTTATATTTACAGTAGCAATTTTATCATCAACACCTTTATAATTTCCAGCAATTTTAATTGTGCCGGATTCAGGATTTGCTACTCCGGAAACCTGCGGTTTTGTGGATTGAATTATATCAGGAAGCTTGACTTTTATTGAAATTGTTTCAATAGTTTTAGGAAAGTAATCAAGAGGTTCGTTTACTTTCAATTCGCTTACAGTCACTATTCCCAATAATGCTGCCAATACAGCAAAAAATAAGAGTGCAGATCCAAAGCCATTTAGTGTGGCTTTTCCTGAGTAAGCTTTAAGCTCAGCTGCTCCGTATTTAAGGAGTGCTATTTCTTTATTTTTTATAGTTTCAGTCATCATCCACTCTCCTGAAAATAATTTATTAAAAAAAACTGTCATTGAACTCTTGCAATATAGACTGATTTATTCCCAAAAAAGTTACAGGTTTTATTTATGAATTTAAAAATTTTAAGAAAAACTATAATAAATCTGACATTTTTGAAGAATATGCCCAATTTATAGGGATTAATTAATTAATTATACATTAAAATTCATTTATTTTTCGTAATTTTGAGTTTATTTTTTGTTAAATATTCAAAAAAATATTTTTAATTTTGTATATGAATGAAATTTTGCTTAAATGATATTTATAAGGGTCTATTATGGCTGAATATGATTTTATTTTCAAACCTTTCGAGGAAATGACCCCCGAAGACTATGAAAGAGTAGGCTTTAAATCAGGTCTTGAAGTTCATCAGCAGCTTCTAACCGAGAAAAAACTTTTCTGTCATTGTCCGGCAGGAAAATACCAAAGTTCTTACAATGCCGAAATTTTAAGACACATGCGTCCAACTCTTTCGGAGCTTGGTGAGTATGACGGCACTGCGCTGATGGAATTCAAAACCAAAAAAGATATTATCTACAGAATACACTACGACACTGTCTGTACCTACGAAATGGATGATACACCTCCATTTCTGATTAACGATCAGGCACTTGATATTGCTATTGAAGTTGGTATGCTTTTCAATGGTTTTATTGTTGATGAGCTGCATATTGCGCGTAAGCAGTACCTTGACGGCTCAATTCCTACCGGATTTCAACGTACAGCGATAACTTGTGTTGGAGGTAAAATTCCGTATAAGGATAGAGTTATCAATTTGATTCAAATGTCAATCGAAGAAGATTCTTGTCGTGAAGTAAGTGATGTCGGGCACAAGCGTGTTTATATCACAGACAGACTTGGTATGCCATTGATTGAGACTGTGACATATCCTGAGATGAAAACTCCTCAGGAAGTTGCTGAAGTAAATAATATTCTTCGCAGACTTGTAAGGTCAACCGGAAAAGTTCGTACAGGTATCGGTGCCGGTAGGGAAGATGTTAACGTTTCTGTTAGAGGTGGCACGAGAATTGAAATCAAAGGTGTTCCTAATATCAAGCGTATCCCACTGCTTACATATAACGAAGCTATGCGTCAGTGGAATTTGCTCCGTCTGAGGGAGGTTCTTGCTGAAAAAGGTATCACACCTGATACATTCTCAGCCGAGTTCAAGGATGTAACAAAATTACTCCGGAAAACTCATTACAGTCCAATAAGCGATGGCATTCACAACGGTGGAAAAGTAAATTGCGTTTTGGTAAAAGGTTTTGGAGGTTATTTAAAATGGCAGACTCAAACTGACACATTTTTCTCCAGAGAAATTTCAGACAGAGTGAGAGTAATTGCTTGTTTGACAACGCTTCCAAATATTATCCATTCAGATAACATCGGCGAAAATATTTCTTCAGCCGAATGGAATTCTCTCAAGAAAACTATGAATGCAAGCTCAGACGATGCATTAATAGTTGTATGGGGACCTGAGCAGGATGCTGATATGGGTGCAAGTGAAATAATTATCAGGTGTAAAGAAGTCACAATCGGCATCCCTTCGGAAACTCGTCAGGCACTTCGGGACGGAACAAATGGTTTTGAAAGAATCCTACCCGGACCGGAAAGAATGTACCCTGATACCGATCTGCCACCTGTACCGATTACAGAAGAGAGAAAAACTGCGATTAGAGAGCAAATGCCGGAGCAAATCTGGAAACGTGAAGAGCGTTACCGTAAACTCGGTGTGCCTGAAGATATTATTCCGGACCTTGCTGTTTCAAGATTTGCTGAAGTATTTGATTATGCAACCGGAGAGCTTGGTATTGATGGTAAAATTGCAGCTAAAATTTTAATTTTAATACCAAAAAAATTAAAAAGATCCGGACACAAAGTAGCTAATTTAAATAAGGAAATATTTACTGCCATATTTAATTCTCTGAAAAACGAAAGAATTATTGTAGAGGCTTCAGAGCTGATTCTTGAAGATTTTCTAACAAGTGGTAAAGTTATTGATGCACTTTTCCCGATGCCATGTACGGAGGAGGAAATCAAAACCAGAGTCAGTACTTCATATATTCAAATAAAACGTTTAAAATTCAACAATCCAGAAAATATGCATGAAGTATATATGGGACTTGTGATGAGAGAATTACGCGGCAGAGCTAAAGGTCAGACTGTTGCTAAAATGATTGATGAAAAATTAAAATCGGAGAAAAAGTAATGGACGAGAAAGAATTATTCAAAGGATATTCAGGAAATACTCTTGAAGTGCTCAAGAAGTTCAATGCTTTGGTCTGGAGTGATATAGATGTCGAAACCAATGACGGTTCTTTTTATTCCGGTATTATACTCCCACGCTCCGAAACATCTGATGATAAGCACCTCGTTATAAAAATGGCTACAGGTTATAATATTGGTATCAGAGCCGAAAAAATTTCTAAAATCAACATCAAAGGAAGAAAAGTAGCTCATTACAAGATTCCTGAAAAAGAATTTCCTTATGATAAAGGTAAACCAAGAGTTAAACTTTTCGGAACTGGCGGCACTATAGCAAGTCGCCTTGACTACAGGACAGGTGCAGTAATTCCGGCATTCTCTCCGGGTGAGTTATATGGCTCAGTGCCCGAACTTGCTGATTACTGTAATCTCGAAACTGTCAAATTATATGGTGTATTCAGTGAAAATATGGGACCTGAACAGTGGATCGGTACTGCCAAAGCCATTGCCGAGGAAATAGAAAGCGGAGTTCAGGGAATTGTAATCGGTCATGGAACCGATACTATGCATCATACAGCAGCGATTTTATCATTTATGATACAGAATTCCCCTGTTCCTATCGTAATGGTTGGCTCTCAGCGTTCCTCTGACCGACCATCTTCGGATGCAGCTTTGAATTTGATACACAGCGTTAAGGCTGCAGCTGAATCTGATATTGCTGAAGTTCAGGTCTGCATGTTTGGACCTACATCGGATAGTTACGGCTTGTTGCATCGTGGCACCCGTGTCAGGAAGATGCACTCATCTTATCGCTCTACTTTCAGAACAATTGGAGATATTCCACTTGCAATGATTAATCGCGAAAAAATTACTCCACTCCGTCAGGACTACAGCCGTCGCCGAAAGGATACTGATTTTCAGCTTATGCCATATTTTGAAGAGCGAGTCGGAATGGTCTACTATTATCCTAATATGATGCCTGATATGATTGATTCTATGGTCGAGAAAGGTTACAAAGGTATAGTTATTGCCGGTACAGGTCTTGGGCATGTCAACAAACCTCTTTATCCTGCTCTCAAAAGGGCTCAGGATGCCGGTGTTGCCGTATATATGACGGTTCAGACTCTATGGGGTTATGTTCAGATGTATGTTTATGAAACAGGACGTGAAATGATGGAATTGGGTGTTGTGCCTACCGCTAATATGCTGCCTGAGGTTGCATTTATGAAATTATGCTGGGCTTTAGGGCAGACTCCTGACCTCGAAGAAGTCAAAAATATTATGCTTACACCTGTAAATGGTGAAATTACTGAACGTGAGCCATCGAACGGATATCTTGTTTTACAAGGCGGTATTCCTGAAGTGGAAGAATTTATATCTAAATACAGAAAATAGGTTTTACAGTAATTTATAATTTTTAAAACCCCACTGATTGCAAAATTAGTGGGGTTTTCGCTTTTATTTAAATTTGCGTTATGAATCGTTTCTTCTTATAATATAAGACTTTAGGGCTGATTATTTAGTATCTTAATTCCTTCACCTAATCTTCAGGATGATTGTAAATATTTTTATCAATTTTACTTTTTTCATATTTGCCGAAAGTTGCTTCTAAACCGCTAAAAAACTTAGTTTTTTCGGGCTCACTGAGAGCAGGATGTGAATGAATTATAGTATAAATCCATAGTGGCATTTCGCCTTTATTAAATTCATAAGCGGATTTTATTCCATCTTCGCGGACATACTCGGAAATGTTGAAATGTTTTCTACCTTCATTCACATCACGATGAATAATTAGAGAAAATGGCGGAATATGAGAGTACCACTGCCAGCGAGTTTCGTTGCTGTGGCAATCAGCACAAATGGCATAAAAGGTTTCTTTTGTATAATCTGAATCCCAATCAGGTACGGTTTTGATTTCAGGATTATCATGTTTTACAATTATAAGTTGTAATATAATCAAAATCAAAACTACTGAAATTGTTATAATTGCTAATTTGTTGATTTTCATTTTAAATATTACTTAATTTATTTCCAAAACTATCGGGCAGTGGTCTGAGCCTTCCTCAGAAGGCAGGTGGTAAGAATTAGTTACAAGTGGCATTAAATTCTCAGTAACAAAGTGGTAATCAATTCTCCAGCCTACGTTATTCTCACGTGCTCTTGCCCGGTTGCTCCACCATGTGTAGTGATTAGGCTCATTGTTGAACTGTCGAAATGTATCCACATATCCAAGCCCTACTATTTTATCAAGCTTTTCACGTTCAATCGGCATAAAACCTGATGTATCAATATTTTCTTTCGGTCTTGCAAGGTCAATTTCGTGATGTGCTGTGTTGTAATCGCCACATATAATTAATCTTTTCCCGGATTTTCTGTGGGGTTCGAGATAATTAAAAAGTGCGTCATAAAATTCAAGCTTATAGTCAACACGATGCATTCCGGATGTGCCATTCGGGAAATATACATTCAATAAAATAAATTCATCAAATTCTGTTTCGACGATTCTTCCTTCTATATCGAACTTTTCAATTCCAATACTAATATTATGACTTTTAGGTTGAATTTTTGAATATGTTACAACACCGCTGTATCCTTTCTTTGATCTTGAAGAATGATAAAAACCGTAGTATCCCGGTGGATATTTCAAGTCTTCATTTAGCTGTTCTAAGTCGGCTTTTGTTTCCTGAATACATATAATATCGGGATTTTCACGATTAATAAAATCAAATAATTTATTTTCTTTTGTAATTTTGTCAAACTTCTTCGATGGATTCTGACCATTTATTGAACGAATCCCATTTACATTCCAGCTTATAATTTTCATATTATATCAATTTATATATTTCAAAATGAATTTAACGAAAAATCAATCTAAAAATTTGTTTTTAATCTTTGTTTCTGAAAATAATATCTTCAAAAATGATTCTATTTTCCGGGAAATCTTCATTAGTAAGTCTTATTAGCTCCTTTAGTGCTGCTTTACTTTCATCTATTATCGGCTCACCTCTGCCGATCTGTTTAATTGAGATAATTTCGCCCTCCTCGAATTTTCCATTGGAATCAACTTTGAGCTTAATAACCGGTGCTATTCCACTTAATCCTGAGATATTAAACCTGTCATAAGTGCAGAAATTTCCAAGCGAATATGCTATAAACCGGTCTTTATAAATTTCAATTGCACGTGTAACATGTGGACCGTGCCCAAAGACTACGTCAGCTCCAAAATCAATTACATTATGAGCAAATTCATAGACATTACCTCTGTTATCACCGTAGAATTCTTCATAATCTCGGGTTACATTCAGAGCCTTTTTTCCCTCTGCACCTCCATGAAAGCTGACAATCACAATATCTGAGATGCTATCAAGATGTGTGATGATTTTTCTTGCAACGTCATAATTAATAATACTAATTGTCCCCGGATTTGGAGCAAAAGCAGCAAACCCTATTTTCCTTCCTTTGACTGTTAAAGTATCCCAAGGTTTGAAATCAGTACCTGCAAAGCGAAATCCATATTCATCAAGTACTTTTGCAGTATTTAATGCAATATCGTATCCGAAATCGAAAATATGGTTATTGGCAATTGAAATCAAATCGAACCCGGCACCTTTAAGGTCTTTCATCAGGTATTCAGGTTGACGGAAGGCATAGCAAATTTTTGGGTCTGAGCAAGTTTTTGCTTTACCGCCTGAATCAGCAACAGCACCTTCGAGATTACAAAAACTAACATCGGCAGATTGTATGATGTCATACATTGGTTTAAGAAGATTTAAACCTTTTGGAGGCAGATGTTTCTCACTCGGAAAATTAGTTCCGAGCATAATATCACCAACACCGATAATTGTAAATAAGCTGTCAGTTTCAATATTTGAATCTATTACGACAATATCATGAATTTCGTCTGCATTTATCTGAACTTTATCGTTCTTAATACAAGATATGATAAAAAGTGATAAAAAGAAATATTTAAATTTCATAATTTATTAATTATTTTCAATTTTGTTTAAAACATTCATAAACTCAGACCAGTTATGAATTTCAGCATCTGCCGCAGTAACTTTGGGATTGTCCTTATTCAGTACAGCTGTATTATCGCCACTGAATCGGATTGCCTTCATTCCTATGCTTTTGGCGCCTTTGACATCAGTTTTTTCTATATCGCCGATATGCAGTGCAAGTTCAGGTTTAATACGAAGTTCATTCAGAATTTTAGTATATGCTTTGGCATTCGGCTTTGAGACTCCAGTTTCATCGCTGAAGCTGAATGAATCGAAGTAACCAAGAAGCCCTTCATTTTCGATGACTTTTCTAAGTATAGTGCCCGGTGTGAAGCCAGTGTCGGATATCAGCCCGATTTTATAACCCGATTTCTTAAGTTCTTTTAGGGTAGTTTCTACATTTTCATTGGGTTGTGGAGGGTAATCAAGAATTGATTCGGCAAAAGCCTTCGATAGCTCCCTGATTGAATCCGGATTATGGGGAAGTTTGAGAAAATTCCATAGATACTCAATTGTTTCATAAGTTTCGGGGGTTCTTTGCTCATTCATCCAAATATTATTGAAAAATTCCCATGATGCCTCGACTGCCTTCTGAAACTCCTCTTGTGAAATAGTGACATTGAGTTTTGCAATTTCGCCTGCGAAGACATGCTGACGAACTGCATTCCTCTTAATACCATTGCTTGAATCAAATAAAGTATTCCAAAAATCAATTGTGATTAGCTCTAATTTCATTCATTTACCAAAATAATATAAAATAATCAGGACGCATTTTGATTGAAAAATTGTATTTTGATGATTTATTTGACTTTCACTAAAGCAATGTTTTAATTGTCCGTTAAACCAATTTGCTCAACTGTATTATATAATATTCTAATTATATCCTATTGGAGTTTAACAAATAAATATTTTTTTATACAAAATTTGCTTTATTAATTATTTATTATTAAATTATTGTTGTGATTCTGTCAATTTTGAATTTTGTTCTTTTTATTAAGTGGGTTGAGAGATTAATTGGTGCAAATAATGTGCCACTATTTTTAATTTTAGGAGTATTTATTATGTATTCTAATTTATTTTTAGGCGGCTCGAAGAGCCGCCGGACAGCCGGACAGCCGGAAAGCCGGACAGCCGGACAGCCGGAAAGCCGGACAGCCGGACAGCCGGACAGCCGGACAGCCGGACAGCCGGACAGCCAGGTAAATATTATTTACCCGCAATTTGTTTATATTTATTAGCAATAATCATGTTGCCTCAGGTTACTATGGGAGAAATTAATCCAAACAGCATCAAGCAGAGTTATTCATTCATTGAGAATAAGGGACAATGGGATTCCGATGTTCTGTTTCTTGCAAAGAGTAACTCGCTCCGAGTTTGGATTACTAAAAAATCAATGGTATTTGAGCAGTTTGAAGTAGAAACTACAAGTGAAATTGACAGAAATTCTATGCAAAATAAGGAAATTAAAGCTTATGCAATTGCACTTGAATTTCAAAAATCTAAAATTCCAGATTTTGAAAAAATCGGTGAAGGAAAAACAAAACTGAATTACTTTGTTGGTAATGACAAATCCAAACACAAAACCGGAGTAATGCAATACGAAGAAGTAATGCTGAAAGGCATTTATGACGGTATTGACATGCGGTACTACTTTGATGATGGAGAAGTTCGATATGACTATATTGTTCAGCCTTATGCTGACCCAACGCAAATCGAACTTGAAATCAAAGGGGCGCAGGAAAACAAACTCGAAAATGGTGAACTTGTGATGAAAACAAGTCTGAAGCCAGTTGTAAAGCAAGGTTTGTACGCTTATCAGAAAAATTCTGACGATAGCAAGCAAACAGTTAATTCATCTTTCGTACTCACTGGCAATAAACTAAAACTGAATATTGGTGAATATGATAAGTCAAAAGTTTTGGTAATTGATCCGCTGACAATGGCTGAATCATATATTATCACAAACTCCGGCAGTCCTGAATATCTTTACGATATGGTATTGGATGCAAATGGTGATATTTATTTCTGTGGTCATGTATTTGATGAGAGATTTCCTAATGCAGGAGCATTTAACGGTGGGACAGATGTTATTATTGGAAAAATACACTCTGATTTAACTGGATATGATTGGATGACTCTATTCGGTGGAGAAGAGACTGAATGTGCTGCAGCAATTGAGGTGGACGATGATTACATATATATTGTTGGTAGAACAGGTTCTGATGAAACAAGTTTTCCATTACTTCACCCAATTTTTGATGAGTATACTTATTTTATTCATGGATCTAATATACTTCAAAATAATTTTTTTGCTGTATTTGGCAAAACAGATAGAAATTTAAAATTTAGTACTTATCTTAGTACGGCTGTAGATGTATCAGGTAATCCTGATATTAAGGTGTCTTCAAGTGGAAAAGTTTACATAACAGGTACTTTTTTTAATAAGGATCAGGATCCAGCTTATTATCAATTAAATGAAATAACAACGCAGACTATTTTTGGCAATTATTCTGGGTTTGGTTTTATTGTGGGTTTAGAACCAGAATTTAATCCCCATTTTCATTATGATTTAATGTTCTCTTCAATATTTTGTGGTGATGGAAGTACAACAATAGAAGCAATTGATATTGATGAAGATAATTATATTTATATTACAGGTAATACTTGTAGTTCAAGTTCAAGTTTTGATATAAGTCATGGAGCATATATCTCAAATAAACCTATTAACACAGAAATGGGTTTCATAACAAAATTAAGATATAATTCAATGGAAAATCAAAACTTACAAATACTATATAATTCATATACCGGTGAGGTACTACCAGATTATTGTATTATGGGTTCTCACATTGGTGCAAAATGTATCATGGTAAAAAATGGAACAATTCATATTGGTGGTTCCGTAAGAACTGATGGTATAGAAAAGACTACAAATGCTTATGACACTACCTACAGTACTACTCAAACTGTCTATGACCCTTTTGAAGCATTTGTACAAGTATTTGAGCCTAATGGGAACTTGTATAATCTGTCATATTCAAGTTATTTTGGTGGAACTGGTTCAAGCGTTATTACTTCATTAGATTATGATGATGAATGTAATTCAATTTTATTTGCCGGTAATACTACAACTGCGATTGAAAGTTCTGATTATTATGGCGCTGATATAATGCTACCTTTTGTATCTCCTAACTCAATAATGGTTGGTTCAATTAATACGAACTTAACATCTACAAATACACTTACAAAACTTGCTTATATTTATAGCGATGCCGATTGGAATACGGGAGAAACTATAAAATTCAATCAAAGTGAAAATTTGATTTATCTTGCAGGCAATAAGAGAATCACAACTTCTGATCAGGACATGGCTTTTTACACTTTGAATAAGCGACCCTGTACAATAGCTCAAAATTGTAATTGTGGAATGTTATATAATCCTGATGAGTGGCTTACTTTCGGAAACGAAGAAGAACCAATAACCCCCGAAGATACTGTATGTTTGATTAATTTAAGTTTAGATATTCCTCCTCCTTATGATGCTTGTTTCTCACACTTTAAGATAGTGGTAAATAATCTGATTGGTGGGGAAATTATAAATTCAGAAATTATGTCAATTCATCACTTTCATACTTATGTAAATCAATACAGTTTGAGATTCGGAGAAGAAACTGTTGTTGTATTGACACTTTTTCGCCATGAAGACGATAATGAGCCTTGTATAATTAATAAAATCTACAAATGTCCTTGTGATTGCCCTGAAGAGATGGAAGATTGGTTTACTATGACAATTGGACCTATGCCAGATTCTTGTGAAACTGATTGCTATGTACAACATAATCTAAATATTCCAGAACACTTTGACTGTTTTCAATTCTATTATTACAGTAATCCACTTCAAGGTATCGAAGCAGGTGAAGAACCTTATTGTTTAGAAGATGAACCAATTACACAATTTGATGGTTGTATTGGTTATGGTGAAATGAGTGTTGCTGTAATCACTTTATTAAGATATCCCGGAGATCCAGATCCCTGCATTTTAGAATATTTCGTTCAATGTGATTCAAACATTGTAATTCCTGACTGGATTCCTCTACCTTGCGATACTTCTTGTGCAATTTCTTACGATTTAGATTCACTAACATATACTTCAGATATATGTCCAAATTGTATAATTCAGGTATGGTTTAGATCGCGTGTTAATTGTGAAGATGAACAGGAACTTGAAGTATTTGGCATAAGGTATTGGTCTGTTGAATGTAACTTCTGTGATGAAGAAGTATTGTTCAAAGAAGCTGTTTATCGAATTATAAAGTTAAATCCGATGGGATTTGAACCTGTATCAATTGGTTGCGATCTAACATGGAGGGTCGGAATTGGGTCATGTTGGGCTTGGATAAGTCAATTCAATTATACAATTTCGGTTGAAATCATTAGAGACCCTACAACTGGTTTTATCTCTTTTGATATCAAAATAATTCCACACGAATTTAAGATTCATAAAAAATGCGATGATACTGATTGTTGTTCAATGCTAATCGAAGTATGCAGAGATTTGAATACTGATGTTACAATTACACCAATTTGGGGTCCGGATGAGTGGCAAGAGTGCGACCCACACATGATATTTGATATTTGGGGTAGAGGATATCTTTGTTATCCCAAATGTGATTGGTTCTATGAGTGGTATCCACCGCTAATTGAACCCAAAGATGATAATTTTATAAATCATCTTAATCATTCTGTCAATCAACAAAATAATTATATTAGTAGTATAAAGGATGAAAGTGTTTTGAAAAATACAGAAGCTACAATCATAATTTATGATTTAATAGGCAGACAGGTGTTAAGCAGACAGATTACAATTACCAACAACGCAACTGAAAGTATTTTAAGTATTTCTGATTTAAATAGCGGCGTATATCGTTATGTAATAATGATTGACGGCAAAGTTGTTAAATCAGATAAGATTATCATCACAAAATAAAATATAATCAAACAAACCGCTAATGTTTCATTAGCGGTTTGTTACTTTGGAGAAAGAAAATGAAAAAGTTGATCGTATTTATTTTAATGTGTATGTTAGACGTTAGTTTGTATTCTCAACAATACTATTGGATGCAAACATATCCTAATAATTATTCATTACACGATATATCTTCATATAATGAAACAGAATGTTATGTTTTGGGCAGAAGATTAAATAGCATTGTTATCATTAAATCGGATACACTTGGGCAGAACTGGAAAGTAATAACAGATTCTTATCAAAATGACCGGGAATTAGGTATAATTCCCCCATTTTCATTTAGAATTTCAAATCCTTACAAGAATTATATTTTTATAGGTAGAGAGAAATATGAAATCATAAAAAGTAGTGATGGTGGATTAACTTTTGATACCATTAAAGTGAAACCCTTGAATCCTGACCACAACAAAGACCCAATGGATTATATAAGAGGATTAAGTATGGCAGATACAAATGTCGGTATAGCCAGTACGAATATCTATCTTTTTATAACAAAGGATGGTTGGAAAACTTACGAAACACATTCGACTTTAGATTTAGATATACCTGATGAATTTGTTATAAGATATGGTGATAACTTTTCAAATAATGTTTATGCTATTGATAAAGATAATTTTATCTCTAATGTACTAATCATAAAGCAAATATCAAAATCTGAATATATTCGTACAACGGGTACAGTCAGAACTACTGATGGTGGTAAGACATGGAATCTTGCAACTTTATCATATTTAAAAGAAGATAATGAACCCACTAATTATATTTCTTCTTTTTATTTTCATGACAATAATAATGGTTGGGGTGTTGGTTATCGTAGCAATGAGTTTGATTCTACGGGTTCAAAATATAAATCTGTAATTTTTAAAACAACTGATGGTGGTTTTACCTGGCAAAATAATTTTGAAGTATCCGCTGGGAAGGTTGGTGCAATATTCCTTCAAATTGCATTCAGAGATTATAAGCGAGGAGTTGTAGTTGGAAAATATGGACGACAGTTTTATACAACTGATGGAGGTGATACCTGGATTGATGAGTCAAGAACCGACCCAAATACCCGTTCATCGCGTACCGTTCAGCAAGTAACCTTTATGGGTAATTTACCAATAATATCAACCATATATGACGGCATTTACTCTGCAATGAAATACCACAAAACAACAGATGTCCATTCTGAATTTCCAAATGATTATAACGGCTTGATTTTCCCCAATCCCGCAAGTGATTATATTACAATTTCTATCCCTGAAATCAACCATAGGGTTAACCCTATGGTTGATAAAGTGCAGATATTTGATATGCTTGGATTAGAGGTTTTATCTGTAGGGATAGGGCTTGACCTGTCCACACAGAAAATTGACGTATCTCATCTTCCCGCGGGAGTGTATATCATCCGTATTGGCAATATTGTGGAGAAATTTGTGAAGATGTGAGATAGTTAAATGTTGAATGTTCTTGAGTTGAAAGTAAAATCAAAAGTTGCAACAAAGGGCTTCAGCCCTTTGCTGCAGCAGAAAATGTGCAGGTCTTTGATTTGTTTGAAATGAGTGCTTTTTATTCGACGATAATTACGTCTTCGTCATGATTACGGGTCGAATCAATCAGCTCCTGCCAGGAATATGAAACTCTGACAGGACCAACTGCGTAAGGAGCTACTTGATAAACATCAAATGTAAGATATAAGCTGTCGCGAGTGATGTTGTAATTTTTAAAATTATCCCAAAGGGGTAGTAACCCATTTCTAATCCAAACAGAATCAGACAAATTCATTGCGGTAATTTTGTTGAAACTGACTTCAGATAACTTGTCTAAAAACAAAGAGTCATTTACGGATATGAAATTATATAAATCAATTTCTTCACCGCTACTCATATCGAAATTCAATGATTTATGGTATGAAATCGGATGAGCAGCAAAAGCTATGTATTTTTCTATATTTAAAATCAAACTCATCAAATCGCGTGAATTATTGATTAATTCATAATCTATTGCAAGAAAACTATATCTTGATTCAAATTCATCAAAATCTTCAGGAAGATTCATTCCAGTTGTATCTGCAAACATGAACTCCTGATCCATAACAAACATTTCAATAATTTCGGTCAATTTGCCGGATATTCCCAAGTTGACTTTTTTCTGAGCTTTTTCATTATCATAATGAATTAATTCAGGATAAATCACCGAGATGTAATATTTCAGGATTGAGTTGGTATCATTTTGTTGCTTTTCAAGTATCGTCAAAGTGTCGCTTTTGGGTATGGACGCAGCAAGTGAATCGTAATTAATTCTTGTTTCACGGTATTGCCTTGTTGTCTCGCTGCAGGCATTCGTTAGAAAAGAAGCAATTACCAAAATTATATAAAAAAATGAATATTTAGTAAAATTTTTCAAATTATAAAAATCCAATTTCAAAATTACAAAATTTATGATGTCTAAAATAAGGAATTATTATATTTTATTCAAAATATTTGTAAAAAATAGCATAATTATTTATATTTGAGAAGTTTAATGAATACAATTTTGAAAAGATTATTCATTTTTTGTCATAAATAGATTTTTACATATTTTAAAATTTAAAAAAGGATTACATGATGTCAGGAAAATACATCCCTTGGGCAGAACCTTACAAAATAAAAGTGGTAGAACCGCTTAAAATGACGAGTCCCGAAGACCGCAAAAAAGCTATTCACGAAGCAGGATATAATACTTTCCTTCTCAAATCAGAAGACGTATATATTGATTTTCTGACCGATAGCGGCACGAATGCCATGAGTGATGCTCAATGGGCAGGAATGATGATGGGCGATGAAGCTTATGCCGGCTCAAAGAATTTCTATCGTCTTGAAGCTGCTGTCCAGAAGTATTACGGTTACAAATACTTAGTTCCAACTCATCAGGGACGTGGCGCCGAACATTTGCTCTCACAGGCAACAATCAAAGCTGGTGATTTCGTTCCCGGTAACATGTACTTTACAACAACAAGATTCCATCAGGAAAAAGCCGGTGCTACTTTTGTTGATGTTATTGTTGACGAAGCTCATGATTCACAGAGCTTACATCCTTTCAAAGGTAATATTGACCTTCAGAAATTTGAAGATTTGATAAATAAAGTAGGTGGCGATAAGATTCCTTATATCTGTCTTGCTGTTACTGTTAATATGGCTGGCGGACAGCCTGTATCTATGGAAAATATGCGACAGGTAAGAGACCTTGCACACAAACACGGTATCAAAGTAATGCTTGATGCCACACGTGGTGTCGAAAACGCTTACTTCATTCAGCAAAGAGAAGAAGGTTATGCCAATACTCCAGTTGAAGATATTCTTCGTGAAATGTGTTCATACACTGATGGTGCTACAATGAGCGGAAAGAAAGACCTGCTTGTTAATATCGGTGGATTTGTTGCAGTCAATGACTGGGATTTATTCGAAGAATTGCGTAATATGGTTGTTGTTTACGAAGGTTTGCATACCTATGGCGGACTTGCAGGTCGCGATATGGAAGCTATGGCTATCGGTCTTGAAGAATCTGTTCAGGACCAGAATATTGCATCTCGTGTAAGACAGGTTGAATATCTCGGTAAATTACTCGAAAAAGCTGATATTCCATTCATTAAGCCGGTGGGTGGTCATGCTATATTCCTTGATGCAAAGAGATTTTATCCTCAGATACCTCAAGAAGAATTCCCTGCACAGACACTTGCTGCTGATTTATATGTTGAATCAGGTGTTCGTGCTATGGAGCGAGGTATCGTTTCAGCTGGTCGTGATATCAAGACAGGTGAAAACCATAAACCGAAACTCGAACTTGTAAGATTAACAATTCCACGCCGTGTTTATACTCAGGCACATTTTGATGTGGTGGCTTATTGGGTTGAAGAGTTATATAACCATCGAGATAAAGCAAAAGGATTGAGAATGGTTTACGAACCTAAGTATTTGAGATTCTTCCAGGCTCGTTTTGAAAGACTCTAAAAGCTAATCATCCGGATTTAAAGTTATATTTAAATGAAATCCCCTTTACAATTGAAATATTGTGAAGGGGATTTTTAAATTCTTATAAACACTTATTTTTTGAGTAAATCGCGAATTTCTTCAAGAAGCAATTCTTGTTTTG
Source organism: Ignavibacteriota bacterium (assembly GCA_019637995.1). Lineage (NCBI taxonomy): Bacteria > Pseudomonadati > Ignavibacteriota > Ignavibacteriota bacterium. The sequence goes on along the minus strand of JAHBUQ010000001.1, from coordinate 1,037,195 downwards.
GTGGTGGAGGAGGCTCAGCTGGAGCGGCATCTTCCTTTTTTTTCATTTTATTAATGCCTTTTACAAATAAGAATATAGAAGCTGCAACTATCAGAAAATCAACAATATTTTGTACGAACATTCCATAATTAATGGTAACCGCAGCGGTATCTCCGACCGCCTCCTTAATCACAAGTGACATTTGACTGAAATCCATACCACCTAAAATCAAACCGACCGGCGGCATAATTACATCAGATACAAGCGAACTCACTATTTTTCCGAATGCGCCTCCTATAACAACACCTACAGCTAAATCAACAACATTTCCTCTCGAAATGAAAGTTTTAAATTCAGAAGCTATTGACATAATATAACCTGTTTAATATTTAACATAAGAATAACTGTAAAAATAAAAAAAAATAATTAATTAAACTAATTATTTTTTAGCAAAGTCTAATTATGTAATTTAGTACACTTTTCAAATAAAAAATTGAGTTAAATTTTATTATAATGAATGAAATTGTCTGAATTTGCTTATTTTTGTAATTCTATAATTTTGTATTTATGATTTTTTAAATAATGGCAAAGAGTTTCAAAGTATTATTCGTTTCAAGCGAAGTATATCCTTTCGCAAAAGAAAGTGGCATTGCTGATGTGTCGCATTCATTACCTCTTGCCATACGCGAACTTCAGCATGATATAAGGGTTATATGTCCAAAATATGGGGTTCTGAACGAGCGACGAAGCAAAATTCATAATGTAAGCCGACTTAGAGATGTAGAAATTGCTGTTGGTGACAAAACTGAATTAGCTAATATAAAATCGGCTACAATCATATCAAAAAAGAATAAAGTACAAGTCTATTTCTCATCTAATCAGGATTATTTTGAACAACGAAAAGGTATTTACCACGACCCGATTAATTGGTCTGCATATCCTGATAATGCCGAGAGATTTATATTTTTTGCTAAAAGCGCTCTTGAAACTTGTGTAAGACTAAAGTGGATCCCTGACATAATTCATTGTAATGACTGGCAAACTGCACTAATACCTGCCTTTATGAAGAACAATTATGCCGGTAAATTTAACAAAACCAAAGTAGTTTTCACAATACATAATTTTTATAGACAGGGTGTATTTCCCTTGGAAGAACTCTTAAAAACAGAACTCAGCAACGAATTGAAGGAAGTTTTTATTCATAAAGATATGATGAATTTTCTTAAAGGCGGCTTAGAATTATCAAATTATATCACAACAGTAAGTCCAAGTTATGCAAATGAATTATTAGATGATACAACTTATGGAAACGAACTTAATTATGTATTGAAAAGTAAAGTCGGTTATTTCAAAGGTATCCTCAATGGAATTGACGATTACATTTGGAATCCACGGAGAGATAAACTGATTCACCAAAAATTAGAAGATGATTTTGATGATTTCAAAATTTCAAACAAAGTATTTCTGCAACGGCAGTTTGGACTTCCTGTTGCCCCGGAAAAGCCCCTCCTCGGATTTATACCAAGAATTGGGTATCAAAAGGGTGTTTCTCTACTAATAGAAACAGCTGAAAAAATTCTAAATAATGATTTGCAGATTCTACTTCTTGGGCAGGGTGATAATGAGCTCAAAATACAACTTGCGGAAATTGAGAAAAAATATCCGGAAAAATTCAAAGCGGTTTTCGCTTTTGACGAAGACTTATCTCATCAAATTGAAGCGGGAGCTGATTTCTTGATGTTGCCTTCAATGTATGAGCCTTGTGGGTTAAATGTAATGTATTCCATGAAATACGGTACTATTCCAATTGTGCGTCATACAGGAGGAATGAAGGATTCTACAGAAAATTACAATGATGCTACCCAAACTGGTAATTCAATCGTCTTTACAAATTATGATAAAAAAGATTTTTCTGATGCAATTTCAAGAGCTGTCAATTTGTACAGTAACAAGACAGATTTCAAAAGAATTATCCGAAATGCTTTGGATAAAGATTTCAGCTGGTCTGGAGGAGCAAAGGAATACGACAATATTTACAGAACAATAATGAAAGAGTAAAAATTTTATATGATAAATCGGATTTTTTCATTAGTTATTGCGACAGTTTTATTTGTAAGCTTGATTTCTTGCAATGACAAACCAAGTGATTTGGCAATAAATCTTCTACCTGATACAGTAGCAGTAAGTTTCTTAAGTTCACTTGACACTATGATTATTACTGGTAAATCTGTTTATTCACCGAAGTTACCAATTTTTAACAATGGCTCAGTTTTCATAGGAAAATTTGAGGATATGGAAGCTATAAGCCTTATTAATTTTGCTTATTTACCTGATACTCTTGGCAATATTACAGTTGATTTAATTGAATCGGCTGAACTTACCTTGTATCCTGACAGATATGCTTATGGTGATACTCTCGGAGGAAGTTTCGGTTTTGATATTTATCAGGTAATAAGACGCTGGACTCCTGAATCAACAACTTATGATTCAGTCATGGTTAGTCCTGCAAATTACTTCTCAACTCAAAAAATAGGTCAGTGGGAAGGTAATATTCAGCTTGCTGATACTATTGACCCTATCAAAATTGAACTACCACATGATCTGATTATCGAATGGCTCAAAACAGAAACAGTTTTCGATTCAACTTCACAATCAATGGTTCCAAAAAGAATTCCCAATTGGGGGCTTGCATTTATTCCTAAACCAAACACTAATGTCATTCATAGATTTGAAGCAGCAGCTCCTGCAAAATTATTATCATCAACAGTAGTTGTTAAGTATAAGGATGCCCAAGCTGATACAACAAAATACCTGAATCTGGTTTCCGGCATTGATGTTTCATATTTAAAATCATCTATACCCGACACAGAAAAAGTGGTAATCCAGAATGGTTTGAATTATTGGACTAAATTTGATTTTGATATCACAATGATCCCCAAATATTCCGGATTTCATAAAGTACAGTTCGAATTAACTTTAGACCCTGAAAATTCTCGTGCCGGTAATGTACCCCTTGATTCCGTGATAGAAATGGGCTATTATATTGATGAACAGAAAAGTAATTTTTTCAATTATACTGGATTCAGACAAGCTGGTACAAATAAGTACATTTTTCCAAGTCTGACATCGATATTTCAATATATCAATAAGTTCAGTGGCAAATTCACATTAGAATTGACTCCCTATGCAATTGAAAATCAGTCCCGAGAGCTTGAAAGGCTTACTTTTTTCGGACTTGATGAACCCGATGAATCCAAACGCCCAACTTTAAAAATAATTTACTCTCTTAATCCTGCTTATCTGGAGCCCGGGAAATGAAATTAAAATTATCTTTTGGTATTGCAATTTTACTGTTTTTATCTCCTCTGATTATTCTGTCGCAAGGTGGTTCAAATTTTTCGATTCTGGGTGTCGGAGACATCAATTACGGAGGCAATGCATCTTATACCGGACTTGCAGGTACTCAAATTGCTTTCCCAGCTGAAAATTCGATAAATTTAAGAAATCCTGCGATGTGGAGTTTTGTTACAAATACAAGATTACAAGCAGGATACAAATTTAATCAAAATGTAGCTTCCACAGAGGAAAGCACAATTTGGCATAATAACGGTACTATTTCAGGTTTCTCTGCTATTTTTGCAGTTGATTCGGCAACAAGTACGGCAGCAAGTCTTGGAATTGTTCCTTACAGCAATATTAACTACCTGACTGCTACCAGAACCCAGATTCAGGAAATGGGACTTGACATGAACGGAACTACTACATATCAGGGGAAAGGAGGCATTTCATTAGCTTACTTCGGTGCCTCAACTAAAATTACTGATTGGTTTGGAATTGGTGGCTCTGTGCATGCTTCTTTTGGTGTTGTTGAAAGCCTTCGGGAAACAGAATTTGATAATGATTTCTATTCGTTTAAATATACAACCCGAAGAAGCGACTTCGTTAATGGCTGGGGTGCAAAAGCTGGGGCTTTTTTTGAACCTGTAAAGAGCTTAATTTTGGGTATATCTTACGAGGCTCAGCCGGGTTTAAGTCTGCAAAGGGAAACTCAGTTTCGCTCACCAACAATACCGGATACAACTATGACATCGGATATGGACTTTTCAATACCGCCACTTTTTGGGGTGGGTGCCTCTTATAGCAGTGGAAACTTCATAGTTGGCGCTGATTTCTCTATGCAAAATTTCGCAAATTTCGATTTTAATCCCGGTTCACAAACTGAATTTACAAATGCTTATATGGCATCATTAGGAGTTAATCGTATTGGTAATCCTTCACTAAATGCAGATTTTTCAGATAGAGTTTCATACAAATTCGGTGTAGGTTATAATCAATTATATTATAGAGTTTTGGATAATCAAGTTGCCGAGTATATCGCTTCGATCGGTATGCAGTTTCCATTTCAAGGTACTTTGCTTTTGGATTTCTCTTTCACCCTTGGTTACCGGACAGCGAATGATACAAGACTTGTTAATGAATATTTTGGTAGATTCGGATTTGACTTAAGTATTGGTGAAACTTGGTTTGTACCATTCAGAAGAGAGTATTAATACTCATAGTTATTTAAATGAATCTTGACTCTTTAAAAGCAAATATTTCTTTTCCAAAATCAAGCATTTTGATATTTATTATATTTTTTTACTCAACATTTACACATTCAGCTTTTGTACAAGATTATGAAATATCTCCCGTTATATATTTAGAAATACCTGAGAGCTTCAGTCCCGGCTCCTTGCAGGGATATTTTACCTGTAAAGAAATTTATGATGAATTTGATAAAATGATTGCAAAATATCCTCATCATATTTTTAAAGATAGTATCGGTCATTCTATTGAAAATAATATTATTTACAGCTATAAGTTTTCATTTTCAGAAATTTCTCAAACTCAAGTATTATATACATCACTTCATCATGGAAATGAGCCGGGAAGTGCTTTTTCGCTGATTTATTATTTATGGCATTTGCTTGATGGTTATGATAATAATAACTATAAATCTAAGTTTATCCTTGAAAATAAGGAAATTTTCGTAATTCCCGTAATTAATCCTGATGGTGTAATTTTTAATGATACTACATATCCCGGAGGTGGAGGTATGTGGAGAAAAAATAGAAGGATTAATTCAGATGGCTCTGTCGGTGTTGACTTAAATCGAAATTATGGTCCTGATTATGCATGGGATGCTCCAAACAACGGCTCCTCATCGCGTGGCAATCTCGAAACTTACAGAGGTGAATCGCCTTTTTCAGAGCCGGAAACCCGTGCAGTAAGAGATTTTATGCGAAGTCATAATATTAAAATAGCAGTTAATATACATACATATGGCGATTGTGTAGTGCATCCTTTTTCTTATCTTACGGCAAATAGTCAAGATTCAGCTTGGTATAAATCATTCCTTCATGATAATTACAATAACACCGGATATATTTTCGGTTTGGATGTTGATGTTATAAGGTTTCCATATCGTGGTACCTCAGATGATTTTATGTATATAGGTGATGACAGATTCAATAAAGTATTTGCTATGACACTTGAAATTGGCAGGGCGATTGATGGTTTTTGGGCACCTTTTAATAAAATTCTTGCCGACTCAGAAAAATTAATTCCTTTTTACGATAATATATTGTTTTCAGCCGATAATAATATTGCTCTATATGACAAAGATATTATCAATATTGAAGATGATTTCTATTTATCGTTAAAAATTCAGAATATTGGTTTGAAAGAAATTGTTTCTGCGAATTTAAAATTGGAATCTTTCTCGGACAGTTTGATTATTTTGAATAGCTCTTTTTCCAATATAAATTTGGAATTAAATGAGGTCAAAGAATTTCTTTTCCAAATTTTGCCAAATGGTATTGAGAATGGCAGGGCTGCAAGATTTAAACTTATTTGTGATTTTGGTTTTCCCAAAGCTATAGAATTTGAGCAAATTGTTTATAAATATTATGAATATGAATTATTGAGCAGCGATTCAATTGATTATATGGTTTTTGATGGTGAATGGAATGTAATCGATACTAACGATGATAAAATTCTCCTTAGTAATGAAAATGTAAAATACAAATCAAATCAAAATTCTTATGCTCGATTTGGAATAGGAAATTTGCAGAGCTATAACAGATATATTCTAAGATTTCATCATAAATTTGACATCGAAGCAAACTTTGATTTAGGGCTTGTTTATATTACTGATGAATTTAGTGGAATAAAAAATATCAAAGATGACTTTACAGTTCGTGGAAGTGGTAGGAGTGGGGGAGTACAAGATGAGAATTTGTGGGGATTTCATGGCAACTTTTCATCTTATCATTATCCACAAACTATGGTTTTAAGTGAATTTCAGGAAAAAATTTCCGAAATTGCTTTTAATCTCAGAACTGATAACGGGCTTGGAAAATCCGGCTGGAGAATACTTAATCCAAAATTAAAAGTATTTCCTGATGTTCAAAATTTCACGTCAATTACAGAATTACCTTACAATGCCATAAGGTTATATCCTAATCCGGCTGACGAATATTTGATTATAGAAAATATTGATGCAAATACACCTTTTGAAATAATAGATTTTCTTGGAAATCTATACCAGATTAATAATGAAGTATTTGATAATAAAATCAAATTAGATTTATCGAAATTATCTAAAGGTATTTATTTCATCAAAATATCAGACCAATCAATCAAATTTATTAAAAATTAATATTTCAAGAATGTTCTTGTAACTTTTTCAAGTGGAAGATTCATTCGAAGTATATAAAATCCCGATGCAAGTCCATTCAAACTTATATCAAAATCTCTTCTGCTGATATTGGTTATTTCTCTAATCCGGTTACCGAGTAAGTCATAGATTCCTATACTAATGGCTGAATCAGGGACATTTTGTAAAAAGAGTTTATCATAAGCAGGGTTCGGGTAAACTTTTAAACTGAAATCCTGCAATATCACATCTGAAATTACCACCTTTGGAATCACGAAAATATTTATGGAATTTCGTTTGACTTTAAATTCATTACTGACATCAATTTCATAATTTTTTGGCAAAATTGGCTCATCACTGTCAATCAGATTTCTATCTTTAAAGTGATTCGTGTGAAGCTCATAATGCATCACTTTTTTTCCTGATACAATCCCTAAATTGTGATTGAATATGCAGTCTTCATCAGGATGTTTATTAATTACTGCCAGATACAATGAGTCCTCATCTGAACTTACAACAACCCTCAGCCATGGGACATTATACTCAGCCCATGGTAGGTTTGGATGCTCAGCATTGAAAACAGGTGATTTTGCAAATGATTTGTGATAATACTTCCCACTGTGACGGGAAATCATTGCTAAAGCATAGAATGACGGACTTCCCAAAATTTGCCGCTTCCCGTTTTTATCGTAACCTCTTTCGAAAAATCCGGAATTGGATGTGTGATTGACAATATCAATTATATCGTAATTTTCTAAAGTCTGAAGTGCGTGGTCTGCTGTCCACAATCCGCTTTCAAAGCTTTTCAATCTTTCTGTAAAAAACCAATTTATACCGTAATATGCAGTCCAAATTTCAGTTAAAGAGAGTTTCATATCTTCACGATTTTTTGCACTTCGCCAGTCGCGAAACATATTTATAAACATTTGATGTCCCTGATAGCCTGCTACAATAGCTTTATAAACTTCAATATCCGGTAGATTCAAAGTATCAACAAAATGCAGGTAGTGCCAGCCGTAAGAACTGAAATAATCTCCGGCGATGTCAACGCTTATATTGAAAAAATTTGAATAATCCCACAGATTTCCACCAAAAATCAGATGAATATTTGGGTCAACTTTAATCATTTCTTTTGCATGGTTGCGAAATTGAGAAGCATTGAAATATGCAGAATGCCATTGTTCGTTACCTATCTCGAAATACTTTGCACCGTAAGGCTCCGGATTACCATCTTCAGCTCGCTTCTTACCCCAATAAGTGCTAGTGTCAGAATTCAGATATTCCACCAAATCAGCGGATTCTTTCGGCGAGCCGAGCAGCATATTGGTAACAAATTGTGGTTCAGCTCCAATTGTTTTGCAAAAATCTACAAATTCGTTAACTCCAACTTCCCATCTCTGTTCTTCACCGGTGTATAAATTTGGAGACTGCCTTTGGTCAATATCACCGATTCCAAAAAACCATCTGGCTGCTTCTTCGTCTGCTACTGTGCCACCGGGATATCTAATAATGCCCGGTCTCCATAATGAATACAAATCAAAATATTCGCGTCGAACCTGATTGACATGGTCATTTGGTAATAGTGAGGCTTCATCAATAAGCAGAGTCCCTTTATCACTAAAAAATACTACAAGTCTGCTTTTGTAAATATTCATACCGGCAGGGATTTCTACTTCAAATTTTTTCCATTCATTTTCTGTGATTCCGAGTGGCGAAGTGAAAATTATACTGTCAGCTTTGATAAGAGATTTAATCATAAAATTGACTTCAATCCGGCTATCGGATTTCATATAAATATAAAACTTAGAACCGGCATCTGAAAAATATGTATCCTGAAAAATCCCGACATTTACTCCTTCATTGCTGTTGGATATTGCCTGAGAATAAACCCCATTCTTATTATACATATCATTTCGGTTTAGATAATAATCTGCTTCTTTTGATTCGATATATCTCCACCAGAATCTTGATACACCAAATTCGTAATAATTCATATCAAATCCACGATTTCTAAGCTCCTGTGCTGCAAATCCAAGATTACCACTTACAAAATCATGCACTGTTTCGATAAATGCACCATGAACCATAGGGGAGACAGGAACATAATCATGATTTAAGTCTATGAAAACATCAGCTTTGTATTCATTAGTTAAAATTATTCCCTGCTGTAATAAAATTAATATTAAGCATAGATTCAGATACTTTGTTTTTATATTAGTCATATGTAATTATTACAAATTTAAGGAACTAATAAGCAAAAATAGTAAAAATTTTAAACCTAAAAAAATATTACAAAAATATCATATAACAATTAAATGTAAAATTAATCAAAAAAAATGAATTTAACTAAAAATAAATATTGATAAAGTTCTTCTTAACAAAAGAGTTATAATAGCAGATTATTTATAGAATATTAATGATATGTTTAGTTTAGAATATGACATAACTATGATGGATTAAGATACGATATTTAAAATTTAAGTGGCAGTTCCGGTAACTAAATGTCATCGGTTTCCTTGCAAAAGGAGTATTGAGTTGAAATTATTTTTACGAATTATTTTTTTTATACTTGCAGTCACGATGGCAAAAGGTCAGTTAGAGTATTCTAACTGGTTTTTTGGTAATTTTGCCGGTTTAACTTTCAACACTCCAAATAATGAACCTCAATTCCGTTTTGGTAATAGAATAGCACAATTTGAGGGTGTTGCTTCAGTATCATCAGCTCAGGGAGATGTTTTACTTTACACAAATGGAGTATTTGTTTACAATGGTAGCAATGAGATGATTAATACTCCAAGTACTCCACTTTCAGGTCACCAATCATCATCGCAATCAGCAATACTTTTTCCAAAACCCGGAAGCTCAACGTTATATTATTTGTTTACTGCGGACGCAGGCGAATATACAGGCGAAAAAAATCGCGGAATCAATTATTCTGTTATTGATATTACTCTTAATGAAGGTAAAGGCGACTTTATAGAGTTTAATGTTCCGCTGATTGTAACAGCCTCTGAGCAGTTGAGTGCAACCTATCATGCCAATGGAATTGATATTTGGGTTGTTGCGCGTGGCTGGAAAAATAATAATTTTTATGCATATCTTATCACTGAAGACGGAATTAAAGATACTGTAATTACATCAATTGGTTTTACACGTACATCAAATAATAATACAATCGGATGTTTGAAGTTTTCACCTAATGGCAGTGTTGCGGCTCTTCCTGCTTATGAAGCCGAATTTGTGGAATTGTTTAGATTTGATAATAAATCAGGTGTTTTTTATAATCGAATCCAAATAGATATTCCGGATAATTATAGTCTTTACGGTGCAGAATTTTCACCAAACGGAAAAGTTTTATACATAACCCGTAGCAAGAGCCCTTTTGGATTTTATTCTCTTTACCAATTTGATGTTTCTGAGTATGATAAGAATGCAATCCAATCATCTTTTTTGCAGTTAGCTCATAATGAAGGTCATGTTGGCACATTGCAACGTAGCATAAATAATAAAATATATTTAGCTCCCCTTAATGTTTCATACCTTCATATTATTGATTCGCCAAATACTTTGGGCAACGGTGCAAGATTTCTCGAAAGGAATGTATTTCTAAATGACAGTCTGAGCCAATTAGGATTGCCACAAGTATTTAAAAGTCCGGATAATTACAAAAGTTTTGCTGCCTGCGAAGGTTCTGATGTTATTTTGGATACTGATGATTTTTTATATGATACCATTCGCTATGAATCATCTTACTATTGGACCGGACCAAATGGATTTCAATCAATATCTCCAAAGCCGGTCATTGAGAATATCGCACTTTCTGATTCAGGAACATATTTACTTACAGCTGTTTACAATATAGATGGACAGGAACTAATAACAAGATATTCAATTTTTTTAAGAATCGGCAAACAAATTAATATAAGTATAAACGGCACAAAAACTATCTGTAAAGGAAGATTTACTGTATTTACCTGTGACACTCTGAACAATAATTTTAGCTACATTTGGAGCAATCGCAGTCGTTCTCCATTTATAACAGTCAATCAGGAAGGATTGTATAAATTATACGTTACTTCAGAGTATGGTTGTGTTGATAGCGCAGAAGTTTATCTTACTGTTCTTGATGCACCTGAAGCAGTAATAGAGGGAGATAGACTTATATGCAGAAATAACTCAGTTGAGCTTTATTCTCGAGAGCAGGATGATGAATATAGTTACTGGTGGTCAACCGGAGCAACTACACCTCAAATAACAGTTGATGAGCCTGGCGAGTATAAATTGGTAATATCAAATTTAATCGGATGTAAGGATTCTTCAACAATTACTGTCGTTCGATACAATAATATCAAGGTGAAAATTTTAGGAGATACAATTTGGTGTTCAGAAGGGTTAGCCAAATTAAGAGCCGAAGTTACACCTTATGACTCCACTTTAAAATATAAATATTTATGGTCAACAGGTGATTCGACAAGTGAAATTTCAGTCAACAAAACCGGTACTTATGCAGTTCTTGTAACAATTGAAAATCAATGTGTTTACACAGATGAAGTAACCGTCACAAGGTCTGAAAATCCAAAACTCGAATTAAATATTCATGGTTACATCGAATTGTGTGAAGGTCAGTCAATCAGTGTAGATGTCAATAATAAAGATTCGCTAGTAAATTATGTTTGGTCAGATGGTAACAAAGATTTTCCGAGAAAAATTTCTGATTCAGGAATTTACAGAGTAATAGCCATAAACAAAGATGGTTGTCAATCAGAATCGGAGTTTGAAATTCAGATTAATCCTAAACCTAAAGCGGAAATTATGATTTTGGATGAAGAAAATATTTGCAATGCTGATTCACTGATTTTATCTGCTAATCCTAAAGGTGATAATTATCGGTATCTCTGGCTTAATAACTCATCAACTAAGGAAAATCTGACAATTTTTAATTCCGGCAAATATTTTTTAGTTGTTATAAATGAGTTTGGATGTAGTGATACAATTTCAATAAATATTGAATTAGGAAAAGGACTTCCTGTTAAAATTACGGGTAGAACAACAGCTTGCGCCGGAGAAATTCTTACACTAACTGCAAGTGTGAATTATCAGGGCAATCAGTCGAATTTATCTTACCTATGGTCAACAGGGGAGACTTCCAAATCTATTGATATAGACTCTGATGGTGAATACAGTGTTTTTGTAGTTCACTCTTCCGGCTGTCAGGGTTACGACACAGTTAGAACAAGTTTTTACGAGGTACCAGTTCTCATGCTTAATTACGACGCACCCCAAACTATTTGTCAAGGTGATAATATTGAAGTTAAACCTGATAGTATTGTAAACAATTGGGTTTATTATTGGGATGATGGTTCTTATGAAATTCCAAGAATAATTTCTGAATCAGGAACTTATAAACTTTACGCTTTAAATGCCGGACAATGCATTGACAGTGCTGAATTTGAGTTGAAAGTTGTTGATGCACCTGCTGCCAAAATTATAATTGATGGCAGGAATAAACTTTGTATTGGCGAAACGACTTCTTTAAAAGTTGCTGATTTTGATGCAGATAACATTTATTTATGGTCTGATGGAAAATCAGGAGAGATTATAGATGTAACTGAACCGGGAATGTATTATTTGACTGTAACGAATAAGACCGGATGTTTTTCAACCGACAGTGTTGAAATTATTTCGGCAAAAATACCGGAAATTGTATTATCATTGGATATTCCATATTTATGCAATAATGACTCGTTGATTGTCCGTGTTTCAGGTGACTATAATGAGATTATTTGGGAAGACGGAAGTACTGGAAATGAAATCAAAGTTTACAATCCCGGATTTATTAAAGTAACTGCAATTTCAGATGATGGCTGCATAGCTGAAGATTCAATTTATGTACCTGAATTCAATACATTTATTGATGTTAAAGCCGAAAATCTGAATTTTGATTTAATATGTCCCGGTCAAACTTCTGAAATGTCATCATTTATAAAAAATAATTCAGATTTTGCAATACAAATTCATAAGGTGATTTACGAAGGTTCTGATGAATTTGAATTGACTTCAAATCCTGAAGGACAGTTGGTTTCAGCTAGTGAATCCCTTCAGTTACCTTTAATTTTTAAGCCATTAAACAGAGGAAATTTTATCGGAAAATTTAAAGTGTATTATCAGCATTATTGTCCTGATTCATTGGAATTGTTCATAAGTGGTAGCAGCAATTTTACAAGTATAATATCACTACCTGAAGTTGATGCAATAGCCGGTGATACGATATGTTTTGATATTTATTATAAATTTGAATGTACTGATACTATAAATTTCAACGGAAGTGCCCGAATTATTTTGTTATTCGATTCAGAGTATTTTTTGCCAATTGATTTATCCATCGGAAGAATATTACGAAATGAAATAGTCAATGGAAAAAGACTACTTGAAATCATGTTTGATAATTTGAATTTGTCAAGTATTAGTGGCACTTTAGGAATGGTATGCGGCGTGGCAATGATAGGTAGTGAAATACCATCTGAAGTTAAAATTTCCGAATTTGAATGGTCTGATCCAATTGGAGGAAGTTATGAGCATGGCTCAATTAAAACCGATGCCTGTGCCATTGATATCAGAACTATAAAATCATTTATTTCAACTTCTGTTAATATTACTCCCAATCCTGCAACAGATTTTATGAAAATTGATGTTATTTCCCAAGAAAGAGGTATATTTGTATTAGAGTTGATTAACTCAACTGGAACTTCTTTTTTGATTGACAAATGGGAGAGTTCCGACGGTGAATTATTTATGCGTGATTATAAAGTATCAACTTTTGATTTCCCAAGTGGAGTCTATACTTTGAGGCTTTTGTCTCCATGGTATGTTAACAGCTCACAATTGATTATTGTAAAATAGTATGCTGAAGATATGTTCAAAAATATATTATGTAGTTTATTTGTAATAATTTTATTTATTTCAGATTTATACTCTAATAACCCAAAAATTTGGGATAACTGGTATTTTGGAAGAAATGCCGGAATGACTTTTAATACAACAAACAGAATACCTGCAACTCTAAACGACGGGAAATTATATACCTTAGAGGGTTGTGCATCAATATCAGACCCCGATGGAAATCTTCTTTTTTATACAAACGGTGTATATGTTTATAATAAAAATCATGACATTATGATTAACGGAGTAGACCTAAAAGGACATAACTCCAGCACTCAATCAGCCTTGATTTTAAAGAAGCCGGGCTCTCAAAATATTTTCTATATTTTCACAACCGATAAAGGACCTTATGAAGGTGAGTCTGAGCACGAACATTGTTTCTCGATTGTTGATATGAATGAAGATGAGGGAAGAGGTGCAGTTATAGTTAAAAATATGGTTTTGCACTCACCTGTTGTAGAAAAATTGACTGCTGTAAGACACGCAAATAATGAAGACTACTGGATTATTGCACGAGGTATGAATGATAATAAATTTATTATATCACTCCTTTCTGAAGGGGGTATTGTTGATACTAAAATATTCAATATCGGACCAACCTATTTTCCATTTCCTGCCTCACCTGAATTTTCACTTGGACAGATGAAATTTAATCCAAAAGGTGATTTGATGGGGAATGTTGTTTATGGAGCTAATAATTTAGAATTATACAGATTTGATAATTCAAGCGGAGTTTTTACAGGTTATTTGGGTATTCCTGTCCAGGAGGAGGTTACTGCACTATACGGTCTTGAATTTTCATCAAATAATAAATTTGTTTATGTAAATAATCTCTTTGGTCGTATTTACCAATTTGATGTTTCAGAATTTGACTCCTTAAAGATTTCCAACAGCTTGAATTTAGTTTATGATAGTTTGGATTTCAGCTTTCAGGAATTCGGTCAAATGCAGCTTGCTCCAAACGGAAAGATTTATATGGCGCTATCATATGATACAATGCTGGCTGTAATAGATAAGCCTAATGTTCCCTCTCCATATTGTAGATTTAACAAACGTGCTTTTGGATTAAATGGAGCTTTATCACTTTTCGGACTCCCAAATAATATAATTACCGGAACTTACTACAGTGTTGATATTTATGGCAGGGAAATTTGTCTTGGCGATGGGGATTCACTGGAATTATTCTCTATAGTATATCCTGAAGATGAAGATTATGTTTATGATTGGACCGGACCTAACGGTTTTCGATCTAATTTGCCAAACCCTGTTATTCCTAAAGCAGGACTTGCAAACTCAGGAAAATATGTCTGTCGGGTATCGGTTGACGGGCAGTTTTTCCAAGCTGACTCTACAATTATTAATGTTTATGATTATCCTGTTGCTGAAATTTCAGGACCAAATACAATTTGCCCGCCTGAAATAATTAAGCTGAGCTCAAGATACAAGGCACCTGAGTATATTTATGAATGGTCAAATGGTTCAAATGAAAGCGAAATTTTAATCAATAGTCCGGGCAGATATTGGTTACTCATTTCAAATCCGGCGGGATGTCCTACAGATACAGTCTTTGTTGATATTGATAATGCCGATAATTTATCTATCATATTTGAAGACGAAACTACAATTTGCAGCGGTCAGGGAATCGAATTATCACTTGATAAAGATATTTATACTCCATTACGGGATTATAAGTTTAAATGGGCTACAGGTGATACTACTGCGTCAATTTTTGTTAATAAAGCAGGTTTCTACTCCGTTACAGTTACAAGAAGCGGTGGTTGCAGCGGCACTGATTCTGTCTATGTAAATGAAGTGGAATCACCGGTAGTTGATTTAAATTTAAAAGACACAATAAGACTTTGTTCAGGTGAAATAACTTTACTTTATCCAAACGATACAAATTCTGTATGGAAGTACATCTGGGCTGATGGTTATCCTGAATTGTCACGTGAAATAAGTCAGTCCGGTTACTATAAAATGTATGTAACAAATCAGGGCTATTGCATGGATTCGGCTTCAGTTATGATAATATTTTATGATAATCCTGTTGCTGATATTGAGTATAATAATTCTCTGATTTTATGTTATGGTGATTCAGTAAACCTGGTAAGTAAGTTTGCAGAACCGGATTATAATTATTTTTGGTCAACAGGAAGCAATGAGCAATTTATTACAGTGAAAGAAAGTGGAAAATATAAATTAATAATTACTAATCAATTCGGTTGCAAAGATAGCAGCGAAGTTGAAGTTTTTGTGGCTGAAGAAATTAATTTAACAATCAATGCTGATAAATCATATTTATGTTTAAATGATTCTCTAACATTACAGTCTAATTCAAGATATAAATCTTATAAATGGTCAACAGGCGATACGACTGATTTTATTAGAGTTTACTCAGCAGGAAAGTATGAACTGATTGTTGAAAATGATTACGGTTGTAAAGATACTGCAGAAGTTGTAGTAACTGATATAAGTCTGTCGGCTGAATTTTCAAAACGAGAATTAAGAATTGACTCTCTTTGCGTTGGTGATTTGTCTTTACAAGAACTTGAAATCATTTATAACTCGTCAGAAGTAATTGAGTTTACCGATTTTGAGTATTTTGGTGATGATTTTGTTTTTGATGTAAATCAGACTATTGATAATGTTTCAGAAGGAGTTTATGTCCATAACGTGTCATTTACTCCCGGATTGAATAAACCGGGAATTTATAATGGTGAAATTGTAATTACTATCGAAAAGCCTTGCTATTCAAGGTTTTCTATACCGATTTATTTAAAAGTATACTCAAATTTTGAATTTTCAGCACCGGAAATGACTGCTGCACCCGGCGATAAAATATGTATTCCGATAAATGTAAAATCTACTTGTGGAAACTCCGGCGATATAATTTATTCTCCTGAATTCAGTCTTGATATGATTCCTGAACATTTTTTCCCTGAATCAGTCAACGGTGGTATTTTACTTGAGAAACTATATCTTGACAGCATAAGAACTTTACGTTTAAAAATGGATGAGAGTGCTTTTCCGGCAGGAACAAGTCGCAATATAGAAGTATGTGGCACAGTACTTGTTGGCAAGGAAGCTCCAAGTCCAATATTGATAAAAGATATTGATTTGAACTCTGATTTTATTCATTATACAATTTCACAGGGTTCGCTGAGTATTGAAGGATGTTTTCAGGATTATAGAATTATTAAAACATACAAACCGTTGAATATGAAAATTAGTCCTAATCCTGTAAGGGCATTTACAGAAATAATTATCGAATCTCAGGAAGTTGGCAAACATTTTGTTGATATATATTCAGTTGACGGAAGATTAATTGAAAGTTATGAGCTTAATAGTTTTGAAAATATGAACTTACAAATTATTCAAATTAATCCCGATAAATATATCCAAGGTATTTATCAGGTAGTTTTAAAATCACCTTGGAATATTATTACCGAAAGAATACTTGTAATTAAAGATTAGTAAATTGAAATTTTTACTTTTAATATTATTTAGTTTTTTTGTAATGGTCTCAATATCTGACTCGAGAAATGAGACTGTAAATTGGCATTTGGGTGATAACGCCGCTCTTACTTTCAATACGCCCGACGGCAATCCGGTTCCAATTAGTAACTCCGGATTAAGTACACTTGAGGGATGCTCATCAATTTCAGACACAAACGGCAACTTGCTTTTCTATACAGATGGAGTTAGAGTATGGAATAGAAACAATAAGATAATAAACAGGGAACAGGAGCTTACAGGTCATTATTCCTCTACTCAAAGTGTTCTAATTGTCCGAAAGCCGAAATCTTATAATATTTTTTATATATTCACAACCGATGCAGGTAAATATATTGAAAATATTGACCCTTCACTCTATGAAAACAGAGGTTTGCGATATTCTGTCTTGGATATGCATCTAAATGACGGACTTGGTGATATTATTGAGTATAATGTACTTCTTCATGTTCCGATAACTGAAAAACTTACTTCCGTTTTTCATCAAAACGACGAAGACATATGGATATTAAGCCACGAATGGGGAAACAAAAATGTACTTGCATATTTACTCACTGAAAATGGCATTACAAAAAGTATTATCAGCGAAAGCCTTACCGGACACATGGGTGATGCCGATAAATATATAGGACACATTAAATCTTCACCCAAAGGTGACAAGATTGCTTATGTAGTACAAGGATTCAATTTTATTGAATTACAGGAATTTGACAATGAAAGCGGCGTACTAAGCAATTCAATTCAAATTTCAACCGACAACAGGGTTAATAACTACGGGCTTGAGTTCTCTCCAAGCGGGAAACTAATTTATGTGACTGATTATAGTACAAACACGATATATCAGTATGATGTATCTATACATGATGCTGATTCAATAAAAGCAAGTCAACATCTGGTAGCTTCTGTTCCCAATGTTCATTCTATCGGTGCGCTTCAGCTTGCTCCAAATGGTAAAATTTACGTCGCTCAGAACGAGCAAAGGCATCTGGGTGTAATTCCATATCCTGAAAAACACGGTGATTCTTGTATATATATCAGGGAAGGGGTTTTTCTTGGTAGTGATTTTGGTGTAAGGTCAAGATTAGGGCTACCAAATTTGAACCAAAGTTTGTATCAGTTTAAGGTGAAAATTGATTACAGTGAAACTTGTCAGCACAACCCTCTCAGGTTAAGAGCTTTGTTGCAGTCTGATTTTGACAGTGCTGAATTTGAATGGTTTGGTCCAAATGGTTTCTACTCAACAAATAAAAATATTTCCCTGACTGAGGCAAATTTCCAAATGAATGGAATATATAAAGTTATAGCTAAATACCGCGATTATATTTCTTCTGATAGTGTGGAAATTGTAATTAAGGATGCTCCTCAGGTTAGAATTAAAGGAGATACATTAATTTGTCAAAATACATTTTCCAAACTGGAAGCTTCAATCAAAAGTGACACTTTGGAATATTACTGGTCGAATGGAAGCAAAGGCTGGCAAACTACAATTTCCTATCCAGGAATATATTATTTGGAGACTTTTTATCCCAATGGATGTTCATCTAAAGATACGATTGTTGTCAAAGGCTTGATTACAAATTCCGGTTTTACAGATGTATCCGCAGGGCATTTCTTCGAAATTCCAATTGATAAGCCGCATATTATCAATCTTGAATTTTTTAATTTCGGAATGGAGGATTTGGCAGTAAACTCTATTTTTATAGCCGCAAATTCTTACCAATTAAAAATAATTGATAATATTAAACAAAACAATATAATTAAATCAGGTGATAAAAGAGAATTTAAGATTGAAATTTTCAGTAAAAAGCCTGTTAAAATTATTGATACTTTTGTTGTTGAAGTTGTATCACCGTATTGTATAATGGAGTATTATGCTGAAATTAAGGGCGATATTATAGTTCCTGTCAAATCTCAAATTTTGTCGCTGAAAGCAAGTCCTGCTGAAATAATCGAAATTCCGGTAAGAACTATTATCTCAACACAAACCGATACATCATTCAGGATGCCCTTTAAAGTTGATTTAAGTTTTCCCGCAAACTATTTCTATCCTGAATCTGTAACAAACGGTGAAATAATTGAAAATTTCATTATTGATAATATTCGTTATATTTCAATCAAGGGCGTATCGGTTAATTTATCTTCTCATGAGAATAATATTTTCCGACTGAAAGGTAAAGTTCTCGTGGGTGATACCGAGCCGGGCGAGTTTGTTATAAACAAAATTGATTGGGGCAATGAGTTATTTAAAAATACTTTCGATTCAGGTGATTTGATTTTAGAGTCATGCACTTTGGCAATAAGACCTATTCAGGTCTTTAAGCCCACAAAAATGTCTGTTTATCCTAATCCAGTAGTTGATTCTGAAGTAAACATCTCGGTATATTCCACTGAGAGAGGATTATTCAGGCTTGTTTTGCTAAACTCTTCAGGAAATATGAAAGAAATAGTTACTTGGCAAAGAGATGATTCGGATTCAGATGAATTCAATTATAAAATAAATCTTGATAAATTCTCTACCGGAGCATATCAGCTAATCCTTTATTCTCCTTGGTATATCCGAACTGAAAAAATCAATATCATAAGATAAAACTTACAAAATTTTGAATTTATAAAAATGGCTGTTTCAATTTGTAAATTATACTATTGAAACAGCCAATTTTTTTTATTAAATAAACTACTTCGCCATCAAACTGCAAATTGCGGATACAGTTATCATATCATCAGTCGAACATCCTCGTGATAAATCACAATAAGGTTTCTTCAAACCTTGTACAATTGGTCCTACAGCTTCAGCACCGGCTAATCTTTCAGTTAGTTTGTAGCCGATATTTCCAGCATTCAAATCGGGGAATACAAGTACATTAGCATTGCCGGCTACCTTACTTCCAGGGAATTTCTTGTTACCGATAGCAGGTATGATAGCTGCATCAAGTTGCATCTCACCATCTGATGGTATGTGAGGAGCCTTTTCTTTCATCATTGAAGCAGCAGTTTTGACTTTTGTGACTAAGTCATGTTCAGCAGAGCCATTAGTCGAAAATGAAAGCATTGCAACCTTAGGTTCGACACCTGTAATTGCCTGAAAATTTGTAGCTGAGCTGATTGCTATATCGCAAAGCTGAGCAGGATTTGGATCAGGGTTTACAGCACAATCAGCAAAACATAACATTTTATCAGGGAATGTCATTATAAAAAATGAACTGACAATTGATATACCAGGGGCAACACCAACTGTATAAATAGCTGCACGCATAACATTGCCTGTAGATGATACATTTCCACCAACGACAACTTTTACGCGGTCAGTTTCCAGCAAAAGTCCGGCAAAATAAAGCGGGTCTTTCACTGTTGCCTGCGCTTGCTCTATGGTCATACCTTTAGCTTTTCTCTTTTCAAATAGTAAATTTGAAAATTCGTTATGCAAATCACTGGATTCAGGGTCATGAATAATTATTCCCTCGAGATTAACTCCGTTTTCATTAGCAACGCCTGTGATTTTATCAGGATTTCCAACCAAAACAGGAACAGCGATACTCTCTTTAAGAAGATATTCAGAAGCTTGTAAAGTTCTCAAATCTTCAGCATCAGGGAAAGCAACTGTAGCATTAACAGCTTTTGCTTTTTGACGCATTTCATTTATAAAAGGATTTTGTGACATTTTTTTTTCCTATTAATTATGATAAAGGTGCATTAAGTACAACACGGCAAGTATCACGAGCCATGATAAGCTCTTCATTTGTAGGAATCACGTAAACTTTCACTCTTGAATCTTTCTTGCTGATAATGCCTTCTTTGCCGCCTACAGTTGAAGCATTTTTCTTTTTATCAAGTTCTATGCCGAGCCAGTCAAGACCTTCGCATACTCTTTCGCGGATTTCAACTGCATTTTCTCCGATACCACCTGTAAAGCAAATTGCATCAGCGCCATTCATAGCTGCAATATAAGCTCCTATGTATTTTTTAATTCTTTGACTAAACATTTTCACAGCAAGAATTGCGCGTCTGTCCTGATGTTCTGCTTCTTCTTCCAAGAGGTCTCTCATATCATTTGTAAGACCGGATATGCCCATAATACCACTGCGTTTGTTAAGCATATTGAATACTTCGTCCATGGTTGAAGCTTCTTTGTGTGAAATAAATTCAACAACTGACGGGTCAATGTCCCCGCAACGTGTACCCATAATCAAACCTTCAAGCGGCGTGAATCCCATTGAAGTGTCAATTGATTTGCCTTCTTTGATGGCACAGGCTGAAGCACCATTACCAAGGTGAAGTGTAATAATATTAGTTTTTTCTTTAGTTACACCTTCCAAAACTCTGTATCTGAATGAAACAAATCTGTGTGAAGTACCATGAAAACCGTATTTACGGATTTTATACCTGCGGTAATACTGATAAGGAATAGCATAAAGATATGATTCCTCAGGCATAGTCTGATGGAAAGATGTATCAAAAATTCCAACCTGTGGAATAGAGAGCCCAAAAACTTCCCGAGCTGCTTTTATACCCTTGATATTGGCGGGGTTGTGAAGCGGAGCTAAATCTATATTGTCTTCAAGACATTTGATTACATCGTTATCAATTTTTACCGACTGGCTGAATGTTTCGCCACCGTGAACAGTTCTGTGACCAACTGCATGAATATCTTCAAGACTGTTGATGCCGGGTATCTTCGAATCTTCAGAAGTAATCCAGTTAATCAAGTGCATTATTGCAGCTTTATGGTCGCGGATTGGGGCAGTTGTTTTATATGTTGCCTGTCCGTCAGCTTTGTAGGAAATTAGAGCCTGACTACCGATGCGTTCGATTAAACCTTTAGCAAGCTGCACATCTTGCTGTTTTTCGATTAGGTCTAAATCCGTTTGTACAATTTGGAATTTCAGCGATGAACTTCCACAGTTAATTACTAATATATTCATAATGATACCATTATTAATGACAAAAATGCAAAATATTTCATTACAAATATAACACTATTTGCTAAATTAAAATAAAATAATGTGGTTTTTATGTTATTTTTTTCCCGATATTGTATAAATAATTCCATCGGTTAGCCAATTTGCAATTGCCTGGCGATTGTTTGGCTCGATAATTCTAATTTGGTCTCGTGGATTCTGAATATTCCCTATTTCGATAAATACAGAAGTAGGTTTAACATTACGCAACATATAAAGTCCCCGAGAGCTAACCGAGCCTTCATACCCGCGTCCGGGCTGGGCTTTTTCATATTTTTGCTTGATTGTTTTCATAAGATTTTCAGCCATTGTTTTGCCATCGGTATTACCGTCTTTATAATAAAAGAAGATATCAACATTTTTACCTGTATATCTTGAATCTACATGAGTTTCAATGCAATACTGATTTTTACCTCTGGACAAATTTTTGTTATACAGCTCGTTTATAATTGCTGTTCGCCTTGTCAGCCGCTCATTCTGCTGAAGTGGTATTGCTTCATTTCCAATATGAAATTCATCATAGGAATTTTTAAGATACTTATCATCTCTGATTCCATCGTTCGGGTCCTGCACAATCACATATACATCAGCTCCATATTCAATCAATCTTCTTGCCAGCCTCAGAGAAACATCATAGGCATACTCATCCTCATGAAGTTCTATGCCGTCTTTATAACCCACTGCACCCGGATCAACACCACCGTGTCCGCTGACAATATAAAAAATACAATCCTTTAAGGTATGATTAATGATCTTAACAATCTTATAATTATCTCCAAAAAGTGGCTCCGTAACCTGACTTGTAAGGTTTTTTAGTTCCTTTGTCTGATTTGAAGTTTTTTTCGAATCTGATGACATCGAAAGTGGTAGCCAAAGAATGAGATCTTTTCTATAATCACCTGATTTTAATCCTTTTCTGTGCATTTTCAAATTGTAATTTTGTATTGATTTAGCAAATTCATAATCTGAAATATCTAAAGTAGTTCTGATGCTTTTAGAGTTATATTTATAAATTCTGATTGGAAGCAAATAATATTCTCCAACCATCAAACCATTGCGGGAAGTAATTTTTGAAGAATTATTCTCTTTGATGAAATCTATATTGTATGAATTAGCATCTAAGCCATAACGCATTAATAAATTTGTTATGCCATCACCGGATTTTACTTTTGCAGTTACATATTCTATATCCTGACTGAGTAATATTTCAGAGAATGCAGAGAAAATCAAAACAAGAAAAATTGTATAGTAATACCCTTTAGCTTGAATAGGGTAATTTGGTTCTGATGTATTTAAATTATATTTTATAATCATATTATTTGAAAAATGCAAACAAATATTATTCAAAGATAATTACTATAAATATAATATCAAAGTCTTTGAACGTTATTATAGTTTTTAATTGAGTAATTTTTCATTTAATATACAAAATGCAGCAAATAAACGAAATTTTAAATAAAATCAAATCCGGAGTTTTATTATTCGATGGTGGATTTGGTACAGAATTATATAATCGCGGAATATTCATAAATCGTTGTTTCGATGAAGTCAATTTATCCAATCCTGCACTTGTAAAGCAAATTCACGATGAGTACTTAAAAGCAGGTGCAGATGTAATTGAAACTAATACTTTCGGCGCTAACAAATATAAGTTAAGTAGATATCAGCTCGCAGACAAGGTTTATACAATTAATCTTCAGGGTGCAAAACTTGCTAAAGAATCAGCCGGTAATGATGCTTATGTAGCTGGTGCAATAGGACCTCTCGGCATCAAAATTGAGCCACTCGGGATAACTTCTGTCGAAGAAGCAAAAGAAGCTTTCACAGAGCAAATCGAAGGATTGGTTGACGGTGGTGTGGATATGCTGATTTTTGAAACCTTTATATATCCTGAAGAGCTTCTTGTTGCAATCGAAGCAGCTAAAGAAATTTGCGATTTGCCTGTTATTGCCGAAATGACCATAGATGAAGACTGCACTTCTCTCACAGGTGCAGAGCCGGAATTTATAATTTCAATGCTATCACAAAGTAAAGCAGATGTATTGGGAGTAAATTCAACAGTCGGACCACAGGTAATGCTTCGCTGGCTTGAACGTGTTCGTCCTCTTACTGACAAACCTCTCGCTGTAATGCCAAGTGCAGGCAAGCCGCGAAATATTGATGGTCGGAATATTTATCTTACTTCACCTGAATATATGGGTGAATACGCTAAGCATTTTGTTCAGGCAGGTGCAAGTATCATTGGCGGCTGTGTTGGTACCGGACCGGAGCACATCAAACGTATGCGAAATATGCTCAATGCTATCAAGCAGGAAGAAAGAAAATACGAGTTCGAGAAAGTTAATATCATTCCACCAAAAGATGTAGTTTTAATTGAAAAGCCCCAAAAGTCACGTCTGGCAAGAAGACTTTCTGCCGGTCACTTTGTTACTTTTGTTGAGCTCTTGCCGCCTCACGGATTGCTTTCAGCTCCGGTTATTGAAAAAGCTAAAGAGATGTTCTATGAGGGAATTGATGTCATTAATATTCCCGATGGTCCTCGTGCAAGTGCAAGGATGTCAGCTCTTTCACTCGCGATTCAAATTCAAACACAAGTGGGCATTGAAACAGTACTGCACTATGTCTGCCGTGACAGAAATGTTATCGGAATCCAGTCTGACTTGCTTGGAGCTTACGCTTTGGGTCTGAAGAATATTCTCGCTATTACAGGTGACCCACCAAAACTTGGTAACTATCCCGACGCTACTGCCGTTTTTGATGTGGATTCTATCGGACTTGTTAATATAATCAATCGACTCAATCACGGGCTTGATATTTCCGGCTCGCCAATTGGAATTCCTACAGGATATTTTATTGGTGTCGGAGCTAATCCAGGGGCTGTCAATCTCGATGAGGAAATTCGCAGATTAGACTGGAAGGTTGAAGCTGGTGCTGAGTATATCGTTACTCAGCCTGTATTTGATTTGAAAATATTTGAAAATTTCTTAGAAAAAATTCAACACATCAAATTACCTGTCATTGCAGGACTTTGGCCCCTTACATCAATCCGGAATGCTGAGTTTATGAATAACGAAATTCCCGGCTGCAATGTACCTGAATCTGTAATCGAACGGCTAAGAGTACATAAGGATTCAAAAGATGATTCGATTAAGGTCGGCATTGAAATTGCACGTGAAACACTGGATATTATGAAATCATATATTCAGGGTGTTCAGATTTCTGCTCCCTTCGGTAGGGTAAAAAGTGTTGTGGATGTTATGGATGGATTTATACTGCCGTAAATTTAAATTGATTTTATTGAAATTGATATATTGAATAAAAATCAAATATACTGATTCCTTCTAACAACAAATGCCCTATTTTTTGATTTTTATATTAAGAACTCCACTAAATACAATATTTGAATCAACAACTATTTTCAGGCGGTAGTCCTCTCACTAACCATCTTTTTCCAAATAGACTTACTTACATCTTTTGATAATTCATCAATTTGTTCCTGAGTTGCTTTTGATTTTGACACAATTGACTTGTATTCGAGCAAGTCAATCATCCTTTGCAACTCATCAATATCGAATGTTACAGGCAGTCTGACTATTATTTCATCCTCTGTTCTTTCTATAGTCATTATATAAGTTCCATTAATTAATTAAATGATTTAGATTTATTGACGTTAAACAATAAAAATATTTTTATCACCTCACCACCATCACTTTCCCTCTTTCTGCATTTCCACCACCGGTAATCACATAATAATATGAGCCGACAGGTAGTGATGTAGTTGGGATGCTGAAAATTTTCTCAATGTGGGCAGGAATAAATCCATCGTGTATATTCAGCAGTGAATTGCCAAAAATGTCATATAGTTTGATTGTATAATTTGCTGATTCATTTGTCAAAACTTTCAGGTTCAGGACTTCACTTGTCGGGTTTGGATAAGCTGAATGTGTAAGCTTTTCAGTGAAAAATATAGGTGAATCTTCGACAGATGCGATGATATCTTCGGGCAATCCAAGCACTGAAGCAGTTGTCTGGTAGCTTTCTTTTGCACCTAATGCCATAGTCGGAAGTGATACGATTTTTTCTGTGAATAAGTAAACTTTATTATCATGCAAAATCATATCTTTGATTTCACCGGTCAAACTATCAACTCTAACATCTATGATTTGGTGCAGGTTTGTATCGAGTAATAAATATCCCTGCCTGCCACGGCTCTGACCAATCGCGGCATAAGTAGAATTATTCACCCGCTCAAGTTTCCGAATATCCGTCCTGCTATACAAAATTGTATCTTTCAAAGTATTATCAAGCGGATGATATTTCGCAAAGTACGCATAAGTTGTTTTGTTCCTATCATCTTTGTAATATCCATGCAGTAAAATCAAATTTTCATGAACGGATTTGATGTTTGTGAGAGTGATATTTGTATCAAGGGTGAAGGTATTTTCGTAATTGATTTTATTCTGAGGTGAAATAGAGAAAAAGGAATAGGCATTATTCATTTCTCTAAATATCAAATTTAATCCGTTATCAAGTGTATCAGCAAGGTATTGTATTGCATTTGGCGGAATTGATAATTCTGATAAAATGTTAAAATCGTAATCGGTCTTAATAATTAATGGATTTTGGGGCATATTGCAAACCCAAAAGATAGAATTATTTCGATTACCCAATATAAAAACGGACGAACTAAATATAGACTTAGAAAATTCTTTATATTCATTATTTGAAAAATTATATGTATGTGTGCCTATTGAATATCCTATATTTATACTGTAAACAAGCTTTTCGAAATTTATTAATTGAGGAGCATTTAATCTTTGGTTATATTCAAAAAGAAAATGAGTTTTAGCATATTTATTAATTTCAGAAAAATTATAATCATAAATAATTGAACCAATTTCAGCATAGTATTCTCCATAGTCAAGGTATCCATAAGGTACAAAGTATTCTTTAGTCCAATTTAAATTTAAACCATCTAAAGTTTTAAAAGCATTTCTGAATTGTGCTAATTTTGAATTAATTTTAATAGTAGTGTCACTATTGTTTAATGATGGTGTGTTTATCATATATAATACAAATTCATACTTTTTGATTGAATCCTTGTCAATTCCATCACTTACAACTAAACTCGGACTGAAATCACCCGGAAATTTATATTCGTGTATTGGATTACTTTCAGTTGACGTATTGCCATCACCGAAGTTCCATAACCAAGTGGCAATAGTACCCTGACTTTTGTCTGTAAATTGTACTTTTAAGGGTAATTCATTATTTGATATCGTTGTTTCAAAATCTGCTTTCACTTTCTCCAATACTGTTATAATTGAATTCTTTATGAAAGTATGTCGGTTTCCATTAGGTTCGATTATATCAAGAGAAACGCTATATACACCGGCACTTTTGAAGGTGTGTATTATATCAGTTTCATTTGTGCTGATTAAATCGCCTTCTGAGAAATTCCATTCATAAGTACAACCCTCCATATTTGACACTGCTCTGAAATTAATTGAATCATTTTTATAAATTGTATCTTTGTTCCAGTAAAAACCAACCTTAGGAATATCGTTAAGAATATCAAAAGATTTGTAAATAATACGATTATCTTTCAGAGTAAATAGTGTTCTGTTATTGGTCTCATCAATATATGGTTGAGGATATAAAAAGTCAGATGGTAGCGTGAAATCAATAAACTTTTTTAAATTTAATGAGCCGTATATTGAATAAACATTATTACTCAAATGACTTATATAATTTGTGTTTTTTAAAAACCATATTTTACTTCTCAGAAAGTTACTTTCTACGGAATCAGTAAATCGTTTTGTATTTAAATTGAAGTTGTAAAGTTTTCCAACTCCTCTAACATATAAAATAGAATCATTATTAGATTCCAAAACTTGCTCCATGGGCCAAAGATAACCTTTGTCCTCGTTATATCCATCTCCACTGAATGATGATGCAAAAAGAACTAAGCGTATAATATTATTATCTAATAGTTGAAGTGAGTTTTTTTTGAAATATGTACCACCTTTAGCGTAATAACCTGATGCTCCATTCTCATAACCAATATATGCAAAATTATAATTCTTTAAATTTTGCAGTTTGATTACGGATTTTGGTGCATAACTTATATTTTTTGTTATTATTATTGGCGAATTGATAAAATTAATTTTAAATATAGAGCCGTATGTTCTATTTTGATAACTATCCTGATATCTGTAATCAATTCCAGTCTCAATAGCAATAATTAAATTTTTATGTTCATAATCATAATCAGTATATTTTACAATCAGTTCAAAACTATTCAAATTGAAATATGACGGTTTTTCTTCTTTTAAAAGCGAATCATTATTAAGGGTAAATTGACCAATTTGAGTTAAATTACTATTATTTAAAATAACTATTTCTAAATCTTTTAGTGGTTTTCTACCACTAACAATTTTATACCTCGCCACCACAGTCGTTTTACCATCGCTGGAGATTTTGGCGTAGTCGTTGTCTGCAGTGAGTTCGGTGGGTTTGCCGGATTTGAGGATTATACCACTGTCGTATTCGATGTGGCGGATGGTATTATCCTTGCTCACAGTGATGATTAGATTTTCATCCGGCAGAATTTTCAAATCCCGCAGGTCAGGAATTTTTTCAGATAATTCCCAATACCCTGCTTTTTCAAGCCACTGGGTCTGCAAGTTGCTAATTGCAAAAATATTTAGTACAGCGATTAATAAAACGAGCTTTTTCAAAAATTTTTCCAAATTTGTAAGGCTATATATAATAGTAACACATTAACTTAAAAAAAATCTCAAATTATTTTTCAAAAATAATAAAATATAAGTGATAACCTGCAAAAAACCCCACAAATTTATGAAAACAGTGGGGTTTTAATATGAAAATGACAAAAAAAATTTATTTCAAAATTTTTCCGGTTTTCATATCAATTGAAATGTTATTATCAGCAGGGTTTAAATCCGTATATAGCGACTGAATCACTCCAGATAGCAACATCACAGTAATTTCCTGACTATTTGAATATTTATTGATTATATCAATTGCATCACTTGTTATAATTTCATCACCTCTGTAATGAGACAGAAAAGCCTGAACACCAATTGAAGCAAAATCTGATGCAATAGTACTGTCAAGCTGAAATTGTGCTGTTAGAAGCTCTGCTACATAATTATCAAGGTCATTTGTGATAAAATCTTTTGCATAATTTTGAAAAGTCATACCTTTTGTATCAATTGCAACATTATCAATATATGCAGTAGAGACATCCATTCTTTCGCTGTTTGTTACATTTATAAATCTAACAGGAACGGGGTAGGTAAGAAGCGAACCTGTTTCGATATCATATAGAAAATTATTGCCAAATTGCTCGGAGACGATATCATTAGCATGAAAATGTCCTGTGAAAACAAATTTCATATCGTTTTTTGCAAACATTTCTGAGATTTGTTTGTAATCATCTATCACGAATTCGGAGGTAACCGGATTTACTTTTTGTCCTGCGAAATGTTCCAATATACCGTGATGCAGTATTCCAAGCATAAGCTTGCCTTCGGATTTTCCTTTCTTGAGCAAATCTTCAAGCCAAATCAGTGTTCTTTGGTCGAATCTGCCACCCACAGTATGACTTTCTGCAGTATTATCTCTGTAACGACATGCGTCCATTCCTACAATCCACAAACCTTTTATTGGTTCAGCAATATAAGAAAGTGAATTTTCATCCTGATATAATGCTTCAGAATACCCGAAATCATTGTAAATTTGCTTAATTTCTTGTGGAGAAACGCTTTCAGTTTTGTATTTATCAGTAGCTGAATATCCATAAGCTTCGGGATTTGCAACATCGTGATTACCCGGAACTACAAACACATGCTTGCCTGCATTTTTGAGCTTTCGAATCATATCAGCAAACTTAAGGTGGCTTGTCTTTTCACCATCTTTTGTGAGATCGCCGGGAATAATTATTATTTCAGCCTGACTTTCCAAAAATAGATTGATTGCTGAATTTAGAATTTGCTCGCTATACTTAATCATTTTTCTTGAATTGGCTGCAGCCAAATCATAGGCTTCACCCGGATCACCAAGGTCAGGGTCGAAATAGTGCGGGTCACTGAAGACTGCAATTTTGAAACTTAAATTGCTACCTGAGTTATTAATTGGTTTTTCTTCTTCATTTGAACACGCAAATAACAAGAATAAACTAATATATAATAAATTTTTTATATTTTTCATTATGGTTAAAATGTTATGTTGGTAAAAGTTATTAATATTTAAAGATAAACTAAATTATTTCAAAAAAATTGTATTTTAAAGATAATTATTTAGGGTAAAAATGCAATCATTACTATAGTTTGAGATTTTAAACATTTGCTCTATATTTTCTGTTTTGCCGGCAAAGTAAACAAAAATGTCGAACCTTCTCCTAATATGCTTTCAACCCATATATCAGCTCCGTGCTTTTCGATAAATTCTTTACAAAGTATAAGCCCAAGTCCTGTGCCTTTTTCACCTGAAGTGCCATCATTAGTCACATTTTGGTCAATTCTGAAAAGCTTGTCAATAGTTTCTGAGTCCATACCGACGCCTGAATCTTTTACAAAAATAGTGGCATATTCATTATTCTTATCAGTGTTTGCAGCTATTTCGATTTTACCGCCGGTATTAGTAAATTTGATAGCATTTGATATTAGATTCCTTAGTACAGTATTTATCATTGATATATCGCAAAAAACATTTAGTTTAGCAGGAATATGATTTATAAGTTTCACTCCTTTCTGGCGTGCAAATTCAGTTTGAATTTCGATATTCTGCTGAACTATAAATGATAATATACAATATTCAGGGTTAAACTTAATTATACCTCTTTGAATTCTTGACCATTCGAGAAGATTTTCTAATAATTTATGTAAATTTTCAGCAGAATCAAAAAGATTATTTGTATATTCTTTTATTTCATTTGGGGTTAACTGCATGAAGTTATTTGATAAAATTTTTGTTAATCCTAAAAAAGCCATAAAAGGATTTCTCAGGTCATGAGCTATAATTGAGAAGAATTTATCTTTTTCGCTGTTTATTTGCTCGAGCAATTCATTTTGAGCCAGAATAGAATCATGCTGTACTAAAATCTCTTCCTTTTGTTTAATAATTTCTTTTTGATAATCAAGTAATTCACGGTTTATCTTTTTCTTATTTCTCAAGTCAAAATATGCTTTCAGAATTAAAAGAGAAAGTAAAATCAAGCCAATTAAATAGAACAACTTCTGCATGCGTTCACTCTTAATTATTGCCTGATTTTCAAGTTCATTTTTTTCTGCTTCAAGCATCCGGATTTTCTTTTCGACGGCAAAAGTTTTTTCCATTTCCAATCTCGTCAATAGTGAAGCAACATCATTTGTCTTTATGCTGTCAGTCATTTGTTTGTTTAATTTCAAAGCATTAAATGCATCCTCAAATAGTGATAATGCTTCATATGTTTTTGACAAATCCGATGTTATTGACTCGATTTCATAAACTATGCCTAAATTATTTGCAATATCAAGACTTTTTTCTTGATAAGTTTTTGCCATAGTATAATTTCCGATTGCAAAATAATAGTTTCCCAATCCCTGATAACTATTCTTAACCCCCTGTAACTCATTGATTTTTTTTCGAATTTCCAATGAATAATTAAAATAAAAATATGCCGAATCATAAATATTCAAGTCAAGAAATGCCAAGCCAATATTATTTAAAACTCTGCTGAAAGCAATCGAATCTTCGCGGTTAATAGATTTATTATAAGCTTGTCTAAAATATTCCAGCGCCTTTTCCGGTAATCCAAGTTTTCGATAATTTACCCCGATATTGTTAATAGTACCGGAAATATTCGATGAATCATTGATTCTTTCCCTAAGCTTTAGATTTTCGAGGTCAATTTCAAGAGATTTCTCATCAAATCCCAAATAACTATAAACCACAGCAATATTATTATTTACATTTGCAACACCGAACAAATCATTAAGTTCTTCAAACTTTTCCTTACTCATTACATAGTGTTTTAGAGCTTCTGAATATTGAACTCCATAAAAAAGAGACTTGCCTCTAATTCTCAATGCCTCTGCTTCACCTTTCTTATAGTCGTGTTTGATGCATAAGTAAATTATTGAATCGCACAAAGAAATAGCCTGATGATAATCTGAGCTGCCTAATATACTTGCATATTTGGTTAGTGAGTCAATTTTCTCATACATTGATGAGGAAAAAGACAAAATCGGCATAAGTAATATAAATAATACTACAGTTAATGTCTTATTAATCATACGATTTTTTTGTTTAGGAGTTTCGGATTTTAAACTAATCAAGTAACGGAGTAATATTTTTATTATTACATAAAAAAATGTTTATAATAACAAAATAATGAATTTAATAATTTTAATTTGTTCCGGTTATCTCTAAATAAATACTTCCGGTATATCTTTTTCCTTTAGCCTGCTTGGTTTTAGGTGGTGGATTCTGAGGGTCAACATTATCATATCCCTGAATATTAATCCTGTCAACATTTACACCTTTATCAATAAAATATTTTTTCAATGACTCAGCTCTTTGGCTGCATAATTCCTGATTGAAAGCAGAATTGTTCTCTTTATCAGGATAAGCATGAATTTTAAAACTAACCCGGCGATTCATTTTCATAACATTGGCAATATCACCCAAAAAATAATCCACACCGCTTCTAAGCTTTGATTTGCCAATATCAAAAGGAATTACTTTGAGTGGAAATTTTAAGCCGACTTTTTTTGGCTTGACAAGGAAATCTCGCGAATATTCTTGATATTTAGTAGTGTTCGGCACTTGAAATTCATGCGAGTCAGACAGATATGCAAAATCCATAAAACGAATGAAGTAAACAGAGTCCGGGTGTAAGCCAGTCAGGAAGTAGTACCCATCAAGCGAATTGCTTTTTGATATAGCAACTTGTTTGCCTTCAGAATTAAAAACGCGAATGTCAATCCCAAGAGGCTCGCCAGTGAGATAATTCTTAACAGAGCCTGTAAGTGAAACAATCGTTGATTGAGAATAAAGGTTTATTCCCATGAATAACATTAAAATAATGTATTTAAGCATAAAGTAATATAAATAAATTAAGAAATAAACTAGTTCGTTATTGGTGTGATTTTCATTTCGATTGACGTTTTTATCTTTAAACCAATTGTAATGAATTATGTTTTCCCACTATTTTTTTTAAACTTATGTCAGAACTTCTGCTTTTAATTTTTTTTGGCGTTATTGTGTTAATAATGCTTGTTATTGATTTGGGAGTATTTAACAAAACACCCCACAAAGTAAGCTCTAAGGAAGCCTTAATTTGGACAATTGTTTGGGTATTAGTTGCTTTGGCATTTTCGTGGTTTATTTATTATAATTACGGAGGAGTGAAAACAACACAATATATAACAGCATACTTGATTGAAAAATCCTTATCGGTTGATAATCTTTTCGTTTTTGTTTTGATATTTGCTATGTTCAAAGTACCTGAAATTTATCAGCACAAAGTATTGTATTGGGGCATCATTGGGGCAATTATTTTTAGAGCAATATTCATTTTTACCGGTGTTTGGCTGATAAATTTGACATATCTGCCTGAAATGGAAGTTTTTGGCATTTTAGTTAAACTAAATCCGATTCTGATTTTCTTCGGTTTTTTTCTTATTTTTGCTGGTATTAAAACACTCAGAAAGCATGAATCTCTTGGTGAGTCAAGCGAAAATACTATGGTTAAAATAATCAAAAAGTTTATTCCTGTATCAGGCAAGTTCGATGAAGGTAAATTTTTTACAAAAATTGACGGCAAATGGCTTGCTACTCCACTTTTTGTTTGTGTTGCCGTGATTGAGATGACCGATGTTGTTTTTGCAATTGATTCAATACCTGCGATTTTTGGAATTTCTAAAGATCCGATTATCCTTTATACATCGAACATATTTGCATTATTAGGTCTTAGAGCCTTGTATTTTCTACTGGCAAACTCAATGAATAAGTTTAAGTATTTAAAGTACGGGCTTGGGCTTGTCCTTTCTTATATTGGTTTGAAGATGCTTGTATCAGAGTTTTATCATATTGATTCAATTATATCACTAATAGTAGTCGGAAGTATACTTGTTCTTTCAATTTTGCCGTCAATAATTTATAAATCGGATTCTTAATATTTCGGTTTTATTGTTAATATTTACCATATTTTGATTATAATATGAGTTAAAATTATCAATAATTTACTTTTTCTGACATTTTAAAATTGTTATTAACATAATTTTTCTTACTTTTGTAATTGAAACTTTAACAAAAAGTTAAATTCTTTTAACAATTATGTAATTGTTTATTGATTTTAGCAAAATGTAATGATTTGAAATAAATGAATCGCAAATTTTTGTGTTTTAAAAATAAAAACTTAGGTGTAAAGTGAAAAAAATTAATGTGATTATAATCGGTGCCGCAGGCAGAGATTTTCACAATTTTAATACGGTTTATCGTAACAACCCGTTATTTAACGTGGTTGCGTTCACAGCCGCTCAGATTCCGGACATAGACGGTAGAAAATACCCTGCTTCACTCGCAGGTGAATTATATCCTGAAGGCATTCCGATTTATGACGAAGCCGACCTCGAAATGCTTATCAAAGAAAACAACATTGATGAATGTGTATTATCTTACAGTGACTTACCATACTCAACAGTTATGCACATCGGTTCACGAGTAATGGCAGCAGGTGCAAAATTCTCAATGATGGGTTCTACTCCGACTATGATTGAATCAACTAAGCCGGTTATTTCAATTTGTGCAGTTCGTACTGGTTGCGGTAAAAGCCAGACAACACGCGAAGTTGTTCGCCAGTTGATGTCAATGGGCAAGAAAGTTGTTTCTGTTCGCCATCCAATGCCTTATGGTGATTTGGAAGCTCAGAAAGTACAACGTTTTGCTGCAATTGAAGACTTGACTAAGCACAAATGTACTATCGAAGAAATGGAAGAATACGAGCCGCATATCGCTATGGGCAGTGTAATTTATGCAGGTGTGGATTATGAAGCAATCCTTCGCGAAGCTGAAAAAGAAGCTGATGTAATTATCTGGGACGGCGGAAATAATGATATGCCTTTCTACAAATCTGACCTCCAAATCGTAGTTGTTGACCCGCTTCGTCCGGGACACGAAATCAGCTACTATCCGGGTGAAGTGAATCTCCGTATGGCTGATGTGATTGTTGTTAATAAAATTGACTCCGCTTATCCTGAAGATATCGAAGAAGTGCTTGATAATGTTCGTGAGTACAATCCAACGACTCAAATTATCCTTGCAGCTTCATCAATCATCGTAGATGACCCGAAAGTCATCAAAGGCAAACGCGTTCTTGTTGTGGAAGACGGTCCTACTCTTACACACGGCGAAATGGATCAGGGTGCAGGTATGGTCGCAGCACGCAGATATGGCGCCGCTGATTATGTTGACCCACGCCCATATACAGTTGGCAAGCTCACTGAAACTTTTGAAAAATATCCTGAAATCGGTATTTTATTACCTGCTATGGGTTACGGCGACGAGCAGATGAAAGACCTCGAAACTACTATCAATAATACTGAATGTGATTCAGTAGTGATTGGTACTCCGATTAATCTTGCACGTTTCATCAATATTGACAAACCATACACACGCGTCAATTACGAATTAACTGAAATCTCTGCTCCCAAAATCGGCGATATCTTACGCGATATGGATAAACTGAAATAGTTGAAAGTTATAATGTTATAATGTTATAATGTTATAATGTTATAATGTTATAATGTTGAAAGTTATAATGTTGAATGTTATAAAGTTATAATGTTGAAAGTTATAATGTTATAGTATTTAAAGTTATAATGTTTAAAGTTATAATGTTTAAAGTTATAAAGTTATAATGTTAGGATGTGAAATGTCCAATATTTTTTTTAATATTGGGCATTTTTTTGGAATTTGAAAAATAATATTTGATAATGATAATTATTTTCCATATTTTTGTTATACTTTAAAATGATTTTATAGGATCAAATTTGATTTTAATATAAACATGTATATGTATCAAATATTTTTTTTTATCGGAGTTGCGTATGAAAAAGATTACTTTTCTTGATATATTTTTAATTTTATTAACAGGTGGGATTTGGTTACTATATTTGTTGTATAAATACAACAAGACATATTTTAAATATACACTCCTCGCTTTTATAGGATTTATTGTTGTATTATTTGTTGTTTCAATTATCAATGAATCTTCAAAAAGTCCAGAACAAAGAGAAATTGAAGAAAGAGCAAGATTAGCTCATGAAAGTGTAGAACGAGAGGCTAAAGAAAATCAAAAACTACAAAAAGAAAAAGAGAAGGCCAACTCAAATGAAATTGCTGCTATCACTTTTTCTCAAATCTTTGTTAAAGATAATTTAAAAAGTCCGAGTACTGCTAAGTTTGGAAATATTAGAGAATATACGGCTAATAATATTGATTTAGGGAAATGGACTGTAACTGGTTATGTTGATTCTCAAAATTCATTCGGTGCTGTGATTAGAACTAAATATGCTGTTACTATTCAGTATGATGTCAAAAATGATAAATGGACTTTAGAGCAAATTAACTTTTTCGAATAATTGACATCTTTTTTCTTTTAAAAAAAATAATTATGGTTCATCGTTACTTCTATAAGTTTTTTTAAGAGTATTTATCTTTGTTAGCTGGAATGATGCAAATTCAGTAATTTTGCAAATCATTTATTGAGAGGAAGTAAATAAGTGATAATTTATTTAATAAAAATTTGACAATAGCGTTTATATATTTGTTACCACGCTTTTTTTAAAAACAAACTAAAAAGAGAAATATGAATAAAGTGAAACAAAGTCTTATAATCTTGACAATAGTTGGGACATTAGTGTCGTGCGGAAATAACAAAAACACTGATCAGTATCACAATACTGAAAAATCAAATAAGCAAGTAAAGATTTATGAACAATTTAAAGTTGATTATTCTTTAAATGGAAATTTACTTGACGTTGCCATTTTAACAGACCTGCCTGATGATATTGAAGTTTTATTAACAGTCAGTCGATCATATTGGGAAAAAGGAAACTCCTCCGAGTTTTCTGTAGGCTATCTATATGAGAAGTCGACTGTCGGTAAATTGAAAAGCACTCAAACAATATCTCTTGATAATAATAAATGGCAAGCTGATTTAGCAACTAAACAAAAAGATATGGCTGTATCAGGTCTTGGTTTTGATGTTGACAAGATTTCAGATAGCATCAAAATTTATGCAGTCGTCCCTTTTTCAAATAACCCTTTCCCAGATTTTAAGGAAAAAGGAATGGGACAATATGAAATAATGTTTTACTTGCCAATAAATGCAAAAGTTGAGACAAAGTCAAAATATGGCAACTTCCAGTCGCTTGAGAAGGGCAGGACTTATTCAGTTTCAAAATCTACACCTTTAATGCCAGAACTTAATCCATCTAACCCGATTGAAGCAAAGAACAAAATTAAAGAATTGCCCCTTGAAAGTAGAATAACAATATTATCTGTAAAGACTAAAAATAATATACCTTGGTATGAAGTAAAAGCTTATGATAGAAATGACAATATTGTTGGCACAGGATGGATTAATAGTACCGCACTAATTGGCCAAGAACTTAAAGTTATCAAATAAGAAAAAAAAAATTGTAAAAGCATTTTGACAAAATTGCGATTTCAGAGTGGATAAATGAACATTCTATTTATGTGCTTGGTTGACAGTTTTGTACTCCGAAACCCGCCACTGCGCCAAGCGCCAAAACGTTCAGCAAGATTCGCTTCGCTCATCTTGCGGGCAGTAGTCAGGCGGCAGGCGAAAATAAAAAGCGAATCGAACCGTCGCCGAACATGTCGGTAAGCGGAAATCCGGTGGACTTCGCCTACCGCCTGACTATTAGCGGGCATTGTAACGAAAACTACAACAAAAGAATAAACAGAGAAGAAAATGAAACAATATAAACCTAAAAATTACAATTCGCTTTCGCCCTATCTAATTATTGACAATGCTCAAAAGTTAGTGGACTTATTGACTATTATTTTTGAAGCTAAGACTTTAAGAAGATTTGACCACGAAAACGGGAAAATTGCTCATATCGAATTGCAATTAGATGATTCTGTGATAATGATTAGTGACAGTACTGAAAATTATGAAGCAAATAAGACAATGCTTCACATTTATGTACCAGATGTTTTCGAGACTTTTAACAAAGCTATTGAGAACGGCTGTGAGTTGATTGAAAAACCAGTTAACAAACAAGGCGACCCAGATACAAGGGGTTCTTTCTATGATTTTGCAGGAAATTATTGGGCGGTAAGCACTCAAACTAATTGACAATGAAAAACAAAGCTATAAACTTTACCTATTCGGACTTTGAAGCAGTAAAGAATATTGCTTTGACTTTCCCCGACACAGAAGAAAGCGTATCCCACGAAGGAACACCATCTGTAAAAGTTCGTGGTAAATTAATGTGCAGACTTCACGACAGTGGAGAATTTATTCCAATCCGACTTAACTTTGAAATCAGAGACAAATATTTAGACAGCCATCCTGAAATCTTTCATTTGCCTGACCACTTCAAAGCATATCCATACATTTGTATGTGGACACATAATTATGACAAAAAATTATTAACTGAAATTCTTGAACAAAGTTGGAAAGGACTTGCAACCAAAAAACAAGTAAAAGAATATGACGAAAAGAAAACAACGACCCGCTAACAGGCGTTCAGTTGAATATGATTTTAAGACAAGACATTGAAAAACATATGGGATGGTCATTTAGAGCAGGAGATATACAAATATAAATTTTAGCGTAATTAAAGACAAAATAATAACAATGGCAAAAGTAGTAGCATTTAACCTTATAAGCCTTGACGGCTTTTTTGAAGCAGCAGACCAGACGATTGATTGGTTTAATGTAGATGAAGAATTCAACGCATTTGCTTTAAATCAACTCAAAACAGTAGAAGCAATCTTTTATGGTCGAAAGACCTATGAAGGAATGTACGAGTATTGGACATCTGAAATGGCCATGCAGTCAGACCCAGAAATGTCAACTTTGATGAATGAAACAAAGAAAGTAGTGTTCTCTAAAACTCTCACTTCTTTAAAATGGAAAAACGCTGAGTTAATTTCAAACGACTTACCTTCTAAAATTAGTGAGCTAAAAAACACTTATTCAAAAGATATAATTGTTTATGGAAGCGGAGATTTAATTTCATCCTTAGTAAATTTACAATAATTAGATGAACTTCGCTTAATGATTGTTCCTGTTTTATTGGGAAAGGGCAAACCAATGTTTCTTGATTTAGAAAGACTTAATTCTTTGGTTTTAAAAGAAAAGAAAGATTTTAATTCAGGAAATTTACTTTTAACATACGAAATGATGTACAAGTAAAAACTGGACGAATGAAAAACAACAACCCGCTAACATCACCTATACGCAAGCAGGGGTTTCGTGCTTCGTAGGACAGAAAAGTGGTAAATTTGAAGTTCAGTTCTTCGTAGGAAGTTCAGCGGTGAAAATCCCTGCCTACGTATAGCTGCAAACCGTTCAGCAAGATTCGCTTCGCTCATCTTGCCGGCAGTAGTCAGTCGGCAGGCGAAAATAAAAAGCGAATCGAACCGTCGCCGAACATGTCGGTAAGCAGAAATCCGGTGGACTTCGCCTACCGCCTGACTATTGGCAGTAATGCAAAAGAACAGACAACAATGAGAAATGAATTATTAAAAAATAGAAAGCACGACCCGAGAATAAAATATCGGGGTGAAACTGCATCAAGACTTGACAACTTGACTGATGCTGTTTTTGGAATTGCCATAACCCTGCTCATTTTCAATCTGACAAACCCAAATTCGTTTCAAGACTTATTAACGTTTACCAAGACACTACCTGCGTTCTTAATAAGTATTTCTTTCATTGTTCTCATTTGGAATGAGCATTTAGGCTTTTCGGAAGTTTACACGCTTAATGACACGAGATTAACCATTTTGAATACGGTTTTTATTGCTTTGGTTATCTTTTACGTCTACCCACTACGGTTTTTGACTTTGTTCCTTACCAACTTCTTTTTTAACACTGAAATTGCTGTTAATATTCAGGGTGACCAAGTACCCTACCTTATGATTTACTATGGCTTTGTTGCTTTTGCGCTCTATTTTGTTTTATATCTATTCTATCATAGAGCATTGAGACTGAAAGCAGAATTAAATTTCAATGCTTTCGAAGAATTTTACACTAAATCTCAGAAAAACAGACTTCTAATAATGTTTGTGGTACCCTTGATATCAATAATTTTAACCCTAATAATCAATGAGTTTTCATTTATTTGGGCATCAGTCGTAGGGGGAGTGACTTATTGCCTATACACACCTTTAATTATTCTATGGCATAATAAATTCAAAAACAAATCAAAGGAATTTGAAAATGTATGACTTTGTAAACTCTTCACTCGGGTGGTTTCACCTTGCTACCGCTCTAATTGCTATGATTGCAGGCGCTTATGTTTTGTTCAAGCCGAAAGGAACAAAAAGACATAAACTGATAGGCTACATTTATGTAATTTCAATGATTTTAGTTTGTAGTTCCGCCTTAGGAATATACAACTTAACAGGTAAGTTTGGGATATTTCATATTCTAGCATTCGTTGGTTTCGCAACCTTAATTGCCGGTATGATTCCTTTACTTCTTAAAGGCATAAAAAGAGATTACAAGGTTATTCACTTGTGGTTTATGTATTACTCTGTTTTAGGACTTTATG
This sequence comes from Ignavibacteriota bacterium, assembly GCA_019637995.1. NCBI lineage: Bacteria > Pseudomonadati > Ignavibacteriota > Ignavibacteriota bacterium. The sequence continues at coordinate 996,288 of JAHBUQ010000001.1, read as the reverse complement.
CCGCTTTTGCTTCTGAATTAAGCGTTAGAATTCCCGAAAAGCCATTTTATACAATGGTGGGTATTGCAACAGGAGTAATATTTCTAATAGGGTCGATATTTATTTTTTGGAAAGAAAGAAAATGGAGAAATTACTTTGTGAAATAGAAAGCACTACTGCCAACATCGTATATAAAACATTTGGCAGATAGTGAGTTGTCGAACGTTTCAGCCCGTATCCAAAGTGGTTGTAACTTGACAGGAAAGTGCATCGAAATGCCAAACGTTTCATATACGTAACCGTTCAGCAAGATTCGCTTCGCTCATCTTGCGGGCAGTAGTCAGGCGGCAGGCGAAAATAAAAAGCGAATCGAACCGTCGCCGAACATGTCGGCAAGCAGAAATCCGGTGGACTTCGCCTACCGCCTGACTATTGGCAGTAATTGTAACACGACACGTAACAAATGAAATAAACCTATAAATGGCGACAACAACAATAACAGGACAGATAAGAAAAATTGCACTTGAAGTTTTGGAAGGAAAACCTGAAGGCATTAGATATTCTGACTTGAAACGGAAAATTCTGGAACAAAACAATTCATTCAATCCAAACACAATTAGCGGTGCGACTTGGGATTTGGAAGCAACATTTCCTGACAAAGTTTATAAGCCAGACAGGGGTGTATTCCGACTTTTAAAATTTACAGAAGACTTTGCAACACAACCTGACCAACAACCAACAGCAGCCGTAAAAACTTCAAAAAAGAAATCAATTAAAGAAGAAGACTTTTACCAACCGTTTGCAGACTGGTTAGTTAATGAACTTGAAGAATGCACAAGTGCCATTGGACTTGGCGGTAATATTTTTCGCGACAAATGGGGAACACCTGATGTAGTTGGAGTAAGGGAAACGAAACGTAGCGACATTATTCAATTTCCAACAGAGATTGTAGTAGGTGAAATAAAAACAGACAGCAATGGACTAATAACTGCTTTTGGACAGGCTTGTGCTTACAGAATATTTTCTCACAAATCATATATCGTTGTTCCAAATAACTCACAGATTGAAGATATTACGAGACTTGATACGCTATGCAGACAGTTTGGTATTGGACTTATTTTGTTTGACAATCAATCCCCCGAAGACCCGCAATTTGAAATTCGAGTTCGTGCAATCAAACACGAACCTGATATGTTCTTTGTAAATAAAAATCTCAAATTAATCGAAGATAAATTATTTAAATAATGGCTGACATTGAAAATTACGACTACTATAATCCGCCTTCAAATAAGTGGATTAACAAAGATAATTGGTGGAAATGGCTAATTGCAGGCTTAGTATTTATTGGTGCTCCAATTTATTTAGCGGTTAGACCTGACGACTTTACTCCTATTGTTCAAGTGTTGTTCAGTTTATTCTTATTTCTTTTAGCTTTTTGGTTGGGTTATACTAAGGAAACCGAAAGAGCCACAAGACAAGCAAGTGATAAGTGGTTGCCACAGGCTGAAAGTGTTATTTATCGCTTATTGACATTACACAATAATGTGAAACGATTTGCTTCAACCGCAAAAACAAGTTGCGACAAAACAAAGTGTGATTTGCCTGAACTTGAAAAAGAAGAAATGAAGGCAGTTAGAATAAAAATACAAACTGACTGTGAAGCAACCTCACAAAGACTTACAGACATTGCTTTCCAACTTGAAGACGCTGTTGAAGATTGGAGACGATTTATTGCAGCTAACTGCACAGGTGACGAATGTTCACGAATATTTGACGCAATTCAAGAAAGACGTGAAAGGCTTGAAGAAGAAATGGAAGAACGGAAATGAGAACAACTACTGCCAACAGGCGTTTGGCTCAATGGCGGGTGACGTGGTTAAATAAAACTCTGAGCTTCTATTCAAGTTAATTGCAGGTTGACAACTTCAAAGGTATTTTAGTTCAGTTTTCCAAATCATTAAAATAAATTCCTGAACATTATGTCATATTTTGTATGACAAATTTATTTGATAAAATTCTATGACAAATAATCCTGTAAATATTGACAACGAGATTTTGGCTGGTACTGCGGTTTTTACCGGGACAAGAGTTCCTGTGAAGAACCTGTTCGACTATTTGGAATCCGGCGAAACAATTGATAGTTTCATTGATGATTTTGATTCAGTTACAAAAGAACAAGTATTAAAAGTCCTTGAAATTTCTGAAAAATTGATTGAAAACACTTATAGTATTTTAAATGAAAATTTTGCTTGATGAATGTATAACCAAGAAACTAAAGACCTATCTTAATGATTTTGAAGTTTATACCGTTGCTGAAATGGGATGGAGTGGCTTAAAAAATGGTGAGCTTCTAAAAAATTGCTCAATAAATAATTTTGATATATTATTAACAATTGACAAAAATATTTCAAGTCAGCAAAGTATAAAAAGATACAATATAGCAGTTGTAGTTTTGAATAGTATCAACAGCAAATTAGAATCTATCATTCCTTTAATTCCACAATTTAAGAATGAGGTTTCACAATTCAACAAAGGGCACTATTATCCAATTAATTACTAAATGAATCTATTTTAAATTTTCATTTTATTTTGGTAGAATGTAGAAATTTACTTAATTTTATAAATCATTTATTGAGATGATGTAGGTTCTATTCATCTATTGTCCTATGAATGAATAACTCCAATAGGAATTTCCTTTTTAAAAACTCATTTCATAAAAAAATATTATTAAAAATCAAAAGAATTATTTAAATATTATCACTTCTTTTAGTTTTGATTCTGAACAATTGTACATCCACATCGTAACGTCGAATTTTATTGTGTAGGGTTTCTCTGCTTATACCAAGCATAGCAGCGGATTTACTAACGTTTCCATTGTATTTCTGAAGTATAGATTCGATTTTTTTCTTATCAACTTCAGCCAAATCCTCTTTGAGAGTTCTGCCATCTGAGAAAAATTCTTTAGCACGATCTTCACTTGTATGGAACATTGCTTTAGAATTTATAATTTTGTGAAGTTCGGTTACTTCAATTTGTTCATGCTGAACAGTCTGCATTGCAACTCTTATCACACTTGCCAGTTCGCGTACATTACCATGCCATGTCTGCTCACATAGAAATTCAATGGCAGATGGAGAGAAAAACTTGCTTTCACTGAAATCATCATTATGTTTTTTGACATAAAATTCAATAATATCATGAATATCTTCGCGCCTTTCAGAAAGAGGAGGTATAGAAATTTCACATTCACGAAGTCTGTGGTAGAGCTGCTCACGGAATTTTCCTTCTTTCATTGATTTCATCAAGTCCATATCGGTAGCGGAAATAAATCTGATGTCAACTTCCTCGCTTTGTACAGAGCCAACTCTTCTGACGACTTTCTCTTCAATAGGTATGAAAAGATTAGATTGTAAATCGAGAGTCATTTCACCAATCTCATCAAGGAAAATACTACCTTTGTTAGCTTCGTGAAATAGTCCTTTTTTGGTTTCGGTTGCTCCACTGAAAGAGCCACGAATATGTCCGAAAAGTTCACTTTGAAAAAGTTCCCTTGGGATATTGGGTATATCCACAGTAACAAAGGGGCTCTTTGCTCTGCGACTTGCGGCATGAAGCGCTTTGGCAACAAGTTTCTTACCTGTTCCGGTTTCACCTGTAATCATTACATTTAAATCAGTTCTGCCATAGCGGATTATACTATCGCCAATTGATAACATTGATTTGCTTTTGCCAATAATTCCATTTGCTTCTAAAAACTTTCTAATGTCCTCAGATTCACCTTTTTTATCAGTCGTTGCAAGACTTGTTTCAAGGACATTTCTAATTTTTTCTTTGCTGACAATACTTTTTTCGATAAAATTCACTGCACCGAGCTTTGTTGCACGAACTGCTGATTCAATCGTTCCTTTGCCGGAAATCATGACAACGGGAATTGAAGGATAATTTTTTCTTATATGTTCTAAAATATCAAGTCCATCAAGAGTTTCCTCAGGTGCGAATTCAATATCAAGCAAAGCAAGTCCTATGCTTTTATGATACCTTTGAGTAAAATTGAAAGCATCAGCGGGACTGTGAACTGTTTTTGTCTCATAGCCGAAAGAACCGACTATATCAGCAAGTGTAGAACTAAAATCTTTATTATCATCAACTATTAATACAATCATTTTTTTTCTTTATCAATTAAATTATCAAGTCTTGAATAGAGTTTTTTGAAATCCCGATTGCCCGAATTATCAAATTCAGGATTCCACAATGCTCTGAAAAAATAGTCTCTATCCGGATTTTTGTACATAATAAAATTATTATGATCAGCCGGAACATTAAGACTTTGTACTTCAATTATCAGACGTCCAATTTCCTTAAGTATTTCGCAAAGACTATCAGGTGGCATAAAACTAAGTCTTGATGAGATGTCTCCCTTAACCTTACTGATTTCTCCATTCATCTTAAGAATATAGTACTCATCAATCTCACCATTCTTAGATTCGCCCCAGGAAAGCACCGCATTCAGAGCTGATTTGTTAATACAATCGGGTGGCTTTGGAACAGAAGTACAGCCTGTAATCAAATAAAATGTAACTGACAGAATTACAAACAGCAAAAAGTAAATTCTATGTTTATTCTTTTTATCCATTATTTGAATATGGTTTTGAATTCAGAAAAAGCTTCATTCTATCAATGCAATTGTTTTTTCCTAATATTTCCATAGTATGGAACATACTTGCTCCACTGGCAATACCTGTAATCATAAGTCTGATAGGATGAATTATATCACCTAATTTTTTACCGTTATGATTAGCAAAATCTTTTGTAATATTTGAAATATCGTCGTGAGTAAATGAATCAATGGTGTTATATTTTTCAATAAGTTGCAGCATTAAGCTCTCAGAATCGTCAAGCCATCTTTTTTTCATATAGTCTAAGTCATATTCTTTAATATCGGTGAACATATATTCAGCAATTTCAGGAATTTGACTTACAAAAGTAATCCTTTCTTTAAATAAATTGAATATTTTTTTCAAATAATCATCGGAGAAAACTTTGCCGAATTTCTTATATATTATATCAGATATTTCAGTAATAAAATCATCTGCATTTGCGGATTTTAAATATTGTTGGTTCATCCAGTCAAGCTTTTGGGTATCAAATACAGCACCGCCTTTATTAACTTTATCGAGATTGAAGAATTCTATAAGTTCGTTAATATTATATATTTCCCTATCAGCAAAAGGATTCCAACCTAAAAGCGCAATAAAATTTACAAAAGCATCCCGCAAATAACCTTTATCTCTGAAATCTTCTACGGCTACTGATCCCTGGCGTTTGCTGAGTTTGGATTTGTCTTTGTTAAGAAGCAAAGGTAAATGAGCAAATTCAGGAACCTGCCAGCTAAAATATTGATATAATAATACATGCTTAGGTGTTGATGGAAGCCATTCCTCACCCCTAATGACATGAGATATTTTCATAAGATGGTCATCAACAACATTTGCCAGATGATAGGTTGGAAAACCATCAGATTTTAGAAGTACCTGATCATCAATGTCGTTTGTACTAACCCTGACTTCGCCTCTTATTCTGTCGGCAAAGATAACTTCTTCATTGAAAGGAACAAATAATCTTATTACGTAATCAGAATTTGAATCAAGTAGTTTTTGGGTTTCTATCTCGCCTAATGTGAATGAATTTCTCATAGCATACCTGTTGTATTTAGCACCAAAAGTTTCTGATGAAGCTTTTCGCATAGCATCAATTTCTACAGTTGTGTCAAATGCATAGTATGCTTTTCCTTTGTCAACCAATTCTAAAGCGTATTTCTTATATATTTCCAATCTTTCAGATTGCACATAAGGACCATAATTACCCGGACTATCCGGTCCTTCATCATAATCAATTCCAGCCCATTTCAAAGCATCAATCAAATTTTCCTGAGCATTTGCGACTAATCTTGTTCTATCTGTATCTTCTATTCTTAATATCATTTTGCCGTTATTTTTTTTGGCAAAAAGATAATTATATAAGGCAGTCCGAAGTCCGCCTACGTGTAAATATCCTGTTGGTGATGGAGCAAATCTTACTCTGATTTCCACTTTTTTCCTTTATGCTTTTAATAAACTTACATAAATACAAAAATTAAGACGATTTTCAAAATTATTTCTGAAAAAACGTACTTCAGTAACATACAAAAATAATACTATTAATTCGATTGTAATACTATAAACTAAAAAACGTCAAAATAAATTGTTAATTTATGTTTTTATTAATTAATTTTGATGAATAACGGTTCTAACAATCAAGACGATTTAACTCCGAAATGGTATCCTTTTTATACCCGAAGCAGGTATGAAAAAAAAGTCTATGAGGGTCTTATTGTCAATGGGTATGAAGCATATTTGCCACTTGTTAAATCTGAAAGAAACTGGAGTGACAGGAAGAAAATTGTCGAAATGCCTCTGTTCACTTCTTATATTTTCATCAGAATACCAAAATTTAGATTGTTTGATGTTTTAAAATTTCCCGGCATAGTAAGGTTCATCAAGTTTAATAATATACCTGCTGTTATTCGTGATTCGGAAATTGATTTAATAAAAAATATTCTAAGCCAGAAAACTGAAATTGAAGTTATAGACGGAATACTTGAACAAGGAACTGAAATTTTTATTTCTTCTGGAATTTTCAAAGGTTATAAAGGCAGATATCTGGAGTCTAAAGGAAAAAATAAACTGATTATTGAAATCGAAAGTATAAACAAGACAATGCTTGTTACTATAAATAAAGATAGTATAAAAATTTAAAATGATATATGATGGAGAAAAAATGAAACTCTTAAAAATACTTATAATCATATTTTTTATTGGATTAGCTTCCTGCTCAAAAGTATCTTTTGACAAAAATCAAACAGTAGTAGTGGGCACTTTCAACATTGAATGGTTGGGTGATGGTGTTGGTGACAGACTGATGAGAAACGAACGCGATTATCAACGTCTTGCAAGTGTTATAATCAATACCGGAGCAGATATTTTGGGTCTTCAGGAGATCGAAAATGAAGATGCTTTGAAAAGAGTAATGAAATATTTGCCTGATTATAAATATATTATGGGTAGTACCGGTTATATACAAAATCCGGCTATTGTATTCAAAAAAGAAGTTAAAGTCGAGTTCATTGAGAATTACGAACCTCTTGCTGTAGTAAAAAATAAAACCAGAGCCGGACTTGTAATTTCAGCCAAAAAAGGAAATTTTGACTGGATTATGATGGTCGTTCACTTAAAATCAACTTCAAGATATGACAGCACTCAAGAAATGCGATTTGCCAGCTATGATATGAGAAAACAACAAGCTGAAGTGCTCAGAAATTGGGCTGATTCAATAGTTAATAATTCAACCGAACAAGATATCATTATTGTAGGCGATTTCAATGACAATCCAATACGCCCGAAATCTAAAAATATGGTTCCGCTTGTTGATGACGGGCAGTTTATATTCCTGACTCAGGACAATAAAAGCTGTGTAAATCCAAACTGGGACTTAATAGACCATATTGTAGTCAATCAATCAGCTGCAACCAGATATTACGCCAACAGCCAGTTTATTTATAATATTCAATATGCTTATACTAAAAGTGAAATAGAGAAGATTTCAGATCATTGTCCGGTTGTAGTAGCATTTGATATAATCATGCCTGACAATGACTAAATAATTTATTTAATTAATTTAAACAATTAAAAATGAAAAAAAATATTCTTGAAAATAAGACAATTTTATTAGGTGTAACAGGCTCTATAGCTGCTTACAAAGCTCCTCTTCTTGTAAGAGAGCTTATAAAAAAAGGTGCAAAAGTTCATGTATTAATGACTAAATCGGCAACTGAATTTACTACTCCTCTGATAATGGCAAATCTTAGCAGAAATAAAGTAATTGTAGATATGTTTGATGCTGAATCCCAAACATCAGGTGCCTGGCATATTGAGCTTGCTCATAATTGCGACGCTATGTTAATTGCACCCTGCACTGCAACAACTCTTGGCAAACTTGCGAACTCCATTTGCGATACACCTCTTGTTTCAGTAGCTATTGCACTTCCTACCGAAATTCCTCTTTTAGTTTCACCTGCGATGGATTCTACAATGTGGATTCACCCCGCAACTCAACGTTCATTGGAATTGGTTCGTCAGGATGGAGCTTTGATTATTCCACCTGTTGAGGGTGATTTATCCAGCGGTTTCGTTGGTCCGGGAAGGTTTCCTGATATTGAGGATATAGTAACAGTATTGGAAGAAACTCTGAAAAATAGCTCTGAGACAAGATATGAGACCAATGTTACATATTCTAAAAACGATAATATTATTAATAATGATGATTCACCTTTGAATCATATTTTTGACAATGCTACCGAACCGATTGAAGAATCAATTTCAAAAGACAAATGGAATGCTGAACTCGATTATGAATTACTTAAAAAAAAGAGTAATTTATGAATTTTTTCAAAGGTACTAAAATATTAATTACAGCCGGACCAACTCAAGAAAAGATTGATGATGTAAGATTTATATCCAATCATTCGAGCGGAAAAATGGGATTTGCTATTGCTGAAAAGGCTTTTGAATATGGGGCTGAGGTTATTTTAGTGTCAGGACCGGTAAATTTAAAATGCTCAAGCGGGATAAACCGAATTAATGTTGTTTGTGCTGATGATATGTATAATGCTACAATGGAATATTTTGGTAAAACTGATATTTTTATAATGTCTGCAGCTGTTGCTGATTATAAGCCAAAGAATCCAGTAAAGGGGAAAATCAAGAAGGAAACGGCTGGTGATAGTCCTATAATTGAACTTGAAAAAACAAAAGATATACTATTCGAAATCGGCAAAATCAAAAATGATAGGCAGTTTCTTGTTGGCTTTGCCTTGGAATCAGAAAATTTGATTGAAAATGCTATAGCAAAACTCCAAAGAAAAAACTGCGATTTGATAATTGCAAATAAATCAGGAGGTGATAGAAGCGGATTCGGAGGTGACTATAATACTATTTCTATTATAAGTAAAAATCTGGATATCACTGATTATTTACCTATGAGTAAAAGTGATTGTGCTGAAATTATTTTAAAGCAAATCATGTCCTAAAAATTCTTTGGTATCATTAATTAATTGGGCTATTCAGGAAAAATAAATTTTAAGTAAGTTAATAGAACTCATTTTCTTTTATTGTTTGTATTAATACTACAATATTTAATAAATATTTTATATTTTTGTAAATTACTTTTTATCAATTTTATATAGGTTTTCTAATGCAAAGAGGATTTTTACTAATTTTGGCATCATTATTTATATTCTTGTGGTCATGCGGTGATGACAGTTCAACTAATCCTGTAAAGTCTGATGTTGACGGTACTTGGAAAGGTCAAACTATCATAGATAAAGACACTGCAAGATATACATGTGAAATTACTTCAAAAAATGGTTTAATTTCTGGAAATGGAGACTTGTATGGTTTTCACAAAAGCATTAAAGGTACTTCTTCACAAACTATAGAAAGGCATTTGGTTGATAATGTAGATGGTATTTTTGCAACTCCTGATGTAAAAATTAAATTTGTGGGATTTTCAAATTATCACTTTGAGGGGCAGTTGTCGGAAAATAAAATGTCAATTGAAGGACAACTTAAGATTAATTACAGTATTATTGATAGCGGTTTCAATTTCAAAGATACTTTGATTACATATTTTGTAACTTTAAATAAACAATGATTTGCAATATTTATTTTTACTTTTTAAGTTGTTATTGAGCAGGGGAGACGATTAAAAAAAGTACTTGTCCAATTTTCCCCGATTATCAAGTAAAATGAAATAAAAATTAAAGATGTCTTAAAATAATTATACCGGTAAAATTTCCAAAAGTTGGAAATACAATAATTCAAAATAAAAATGAAGAAGCAATCTGAATATTAAGATTGCTTCTGGTCATTCTTCAAGTCAAGGTCTTGCTCCACTTTGCTTTTTATAGATGCAGTTTGCTTATTAATTTCACCGGATACATCAGTAATTTGCTCAGTGAAAGATGCTTGAGCACGTTTCACTTCAGTAATACCTTTCTTTATCATTTTAGCAAACTCGGGTATCTTCTTGGGTCCAAAAAGAACCAGAATTGCTAAAATAATAAAAATAAGTTCGCCACCACCAACATCAAACATCTATTAGCCTTTTGTGAATTAATCAACCGGTAAATGTTGAGTGTTCTTTTTTTCTTCTTCTTCAGTGTTTGCGGCTTTTTTGAATTCTTTAATACCGCTTCCCAAACCTTTCATCAATTCTGGGATTTTCTTAGCACCGAAAAGAAGTACAATTACAAGAATGATTAAAATCCATTCCATTCCACCGGGCATTCCAAACATTGCTAATGTCATAATTCTCACCTATGTTTAAATTAAATTTTTTGCTATTGAATTAAAAATGTCAATTCCGTCATTACAACCTAAAAGATTATCGCTATATCTTTCAGGGTGAGGCATCATTCCAAGTACATTCCCATTTTTTGAAATTATACCTGCTATATTATTTATTGAGCCGTTAGGATTGTTTTCCATATTTATCTCACCATCAGGTGATGAATATCTGAATATAACCTGATTATTATCTTCAAGTTTATTAATTACATCTGTTTCAGCAAAATAATTGCCTTCGCCGTGAGCAATAGGTATTCTGATTATCTGAAATTCAGAATACTGATGTGTAAAATCAGTATTATTATTTTCAACCTTAAGATAAACATCTTTACATATAAATTTCAGGTTATTGTTCTTAAGTAAAGTCCCGGGGAGCAAACCTGACTCAGTCAAAATCTGAAATCCATTACAAATTCCGATGACATACTTTCCACTGTCAGCAAATTTAATTACTTCATTCATAACTGGTGAAAAGCGTGCAATAGCACCGCATCTGAGATAATCACCATAAGAAAAACCACCGGGAAGTATTATGCAATCTATATCAGACGGTATGCTACTGTCTTTATGCCAAAGGTATTCAACATCATAACCAGCATTGCCGGATACAGCATAAAAAGCATCATGATCGCAATTTGAACCCGGAAAAACTACAACTCCATACTTCATAATTGCACTCACTCGCTGATTTCTTCAATATTTATATAATAATCTTCAATTATCGGATTAGCAATTAGTTTCGAGCAAGCGGATGAAACCGATTCATAAGCTGCTTCCGGACTCACTGCTGTAACGTTGATTTCTACATATTTGCCAATTCTGACGTGATTGAGATTTTGATATTCGAGCGAATGAAGGGCATGCTCAATAGTTTTACCCTGAACATCGAGGATGCTTTCTCTCAAAGTTATGTTGATTTTAGCTTTAAATATTTTCATTTTTTTACCAATTCTTGAATATAAACTTTATAACTGATTATTTGTTAATTTATTGCAAATTAAAACGGAGTTGGCTCCGATTCTTCAATATCGTCAAGCTCATCATCAGGTTCCCTTGTATCTTTGATAAAGTGATATAAATGCCTGATTGTACTTGCCAAAATATAAAATAACATAAATGCAAAGACTAATTTTCCGAACGATATAATTGAAGCTAAAAGTCCAATTATGAATAATACCATGATTATCGGACGTTGCTGAAATGACTTTTTAGATGGTCTTGGAATGTTGTCAAACTTAACGGTTGATACCATTGAATAAGCAACAACAAGTGTCAATCCAATGAATATAACTGATGTCAAGCTTGAATTTCCAAAGGAATAAAAATCTGCGAATAAAATAAATGATATAATTGTTAGTGCTGCTGATGGAATTGGAAGCCCTTTAAAATATATTTTATCTTCAAGACTTGTGAGCTGAATATTGAATCTTGCAAGTCTGGCTGCACCTGTTAGTGCCGGAAGAGCTGCAAGCAGAATACCAAACTCATTAAATTGATAAAAATATACTTTATATAGCATATATGATGGTGCTACTCCAAAAGATACTACATCGCAAAGTGAATCAAGTTCTGCACCAAACTCGCTTGCTGCATTGATTAGACGAGCGACAAGTCCGTCAAGCATATCAAATATCGCTGCAATAAATATAAATAATGCAGCTCGCTTGATATCTCCCTCTGCTGTATAGACTATTGCTGCAAATCCCGAGAAGAGATTTACCAATGTCAGCAGATTAGGTACGAGCGATTTTGTTACTCTTATTTTATTCATTTATTTTATTAGTCAACATGTAATCTTCAAAAATAAGATAAATTCTTCAATCATCAAACTTATTTCATTACACTTGCGAAAAATTTCTTTTATTGGGAGAATTGTAGATAAAAAATGAAAATTTAAATTTCACTTTTCACATTATATTGCTAAAATTTCAATAAAATTTATTAAATTTGAAAATGTAACTTTGTATTTTTTAAAAATAAAGATTGAAATTATGAGACCATTTAAAGTTTTAGGTATCCAGCAAGTAGCAATCGGCGGACTTGACAAAGGTAAATTATCGAATTTCTGGGTAAATATAATGGGTTTGGAGAAAGTTCATACTTTTTCAAGTGCCTCTGAAAATGTTGATGAAGATATTTTACGTATGGGTAAAGGTCCTTATGCTGTCGAAGTTGACCTGATGCAGCCTCTTGATGCTGAAAAGAAACCAAAAGTACACGAACCTCAGCTTAATCATATCGGTCTGTGGATTGATGATTTGAAATCAGCTGTAGATTGGCTTACTGCACAAGGTGTGAGATTTACTCCTGGTGGCATAAGAAAAGGTGCTGCCGGATTTGATGTTTGCTTTATTCATCCTAAAGGTAACGAAGAGTTTCCGCTTTGCTCAGAAGGCGTATTAGTTGAACTTGTGCAGGCACCTGATGATGTTATAGCCGTATTATCAGATTAAATAAGTGAAATCAAATCACACTGCTCAAAAGCTCTTTTTGGGGCTATCTCATGAGGAGATAGCCTTTTTTTAAAAATAATTTTGTTCAACTTTATTGCAAATTCCGAGTATAATACTTAAAAGAAAATGGACTTCATCTAAAGTGACGAAGCCCATTTTTCAGAAAATCTATAAGTCAGAAAAATTTACTTAATTTTTTTGATAGAGAAAGTAACTTTTTCAAGTGGGTTATCTTTTGCATCTCTTTTAGTATTAGCTACTAAATCAATAACTTCAAGACCTGAAACAGCTTTGCCGTAAGCTGTGTACTGACCGTCAAGATGAGGTGATGTTCCATGCATTAGGAAAAACTGAGAAGTTGCACTGTTCGGGTCTTGAGTTCTTGCTGCAGACAAAATGCCTTTTACATGCTTAGTGTCATTGAATTCAGCCGGTACGCGAGTTTGCCCGGGAGCGCCCATACCCCAAGTTTCTCTTGGCTTGTCTTTAGTATTTGGGTCACCACCCTGAATCATAAATCCGGGGATTACTCTATGGAAAGCTAAGCCATCATAAAATTTAGCTGCTACGAGACTGTCAAAATTTTTCACGTGCTTTGGTGCTTTATCGGGGAAAAGCTCTAAAATAATAGTGCCGATTACTTCACCTTTTTGAGATACTGTCATTTCGTATCTTGGATTTGATTGTGCTTCAGCACTTTCATTTGATGTTATCATAATTATAGATACTGCAATAGTTAGTAATAAAAGATTTTTTAAAAAAGTCATAAAAATTTACCGGATTAGTTTAACAACGATAACTAAACGAATAAGAAAAAAAAATGTTTCATAATTATGTTAATTTAAACATTTCAAATTAAAAACGTACTGTTGACGCAATACTCTGAAAATCTGATAATTCATCGCCCTCAAGGAAGACTGTATCACCGCCAAATTTAAGATTTATTTCAATCATTTCATCTATTATATCATTAATGAAATTGATGCCGTCTGAAATTTTGCCATCCAATAATTTGACTGAGCCATTTGAAATTTCAGCCTGTTGAAAATATCCCTTTTTCACAAAAAGTGTTTTTCAGCGTCCTTGATTTACAGCATTCCAAATATCAGTTATATCGCTTAAAAATTTTCCCGTGCTGACAGCAATTTTTAGTTCTGAAACTCGTTCATTATTTCTTTCTGAAAGATATGATTTCATTTGTTGCCATGCTTCAGGCACTATGTTATGGGCTTCATCATTGTCCCAATTTTTATTAATTTGACCAACAATCATTTCTTTTTTATCAGCTACTTTAATAAAATTGTCGTAATTTCTGCTTTCAGTAGCTAAAATTACAGGATAGTTATTCTCTTTGTTGATTTCATTCAAATTTTTGTCTATTCTGTTGAAAAATTCTTCAATCAAATTATCCTGACCCTTTGAAGACGATAATTTTATTTTATCTGTTGTATAAAGAGTGTTGTCGAAAGGAAATCCTTCGGTAATTTCTTCTACTACTTTATCGGTATGTGCTAAAATAAGCCTTGCTTTATCACGACTCAGAGCCAGAACAAAGTATGAAGTTTCATAATGTAATGCTCTTACTAAATCTCGTGTTGCGAAATTATTATCAATTATAACACGATTTTCTACTTCAACAGGAAGTCTTGTGAAATCTGCAAAATCCTCACTAACAAATAAAACTAAACTTTCGAGATTATAATTGTGGTCAATAGAATCACTTAATTCATTGCATTTTTCAATTAAGATTTGAGCCAATTTTTTGTCATAATTTTCCAAGAGTCTTGTTTCTGCTTCTTTAATTAAATTCTTCAGTAGAGTTTGGTCTTTCATATTATCGGGCTTGGTTCTGTGAGTATTTAATATTATACTGACAGACGGATTTTTTGAAATATTTATTACTTGATTTAATAGGTTTTTCATTATGATAAATATGTTTATGATACATAAAAATAATGACGTATTGATTCTTTCATTAGTGCTTGATTAGTTTTAATTAAAAAATATTGAGTTTTTTATTCGTCAATACCAAATTATGTAAAATTCCTTTGTACTAAATGCTGGCAAAATCAAATCAAATAGTAAATCAGATGTTCTCAGGAGATAGGTTTAGTAAGCATCTGGGTATTAAAATAATAGAAATATCTGAAGGCTATTCCAAACTCGAGATGTTGGTACGCGATGATATGCTCAACGGATTTGATATTCTGCACGGCGGAGTTAGCTACTCATTGGCTGATTCATGTCTTGCTTTTGCAGCAAATTCTTATGGCAGAATTTCAGTTTCGCTTAATGCCAAAATGAGCTATCCAGAATCATCAAAAGTAGGCGATATTCTGACTGCTGAATCGGTGGAAATTACAATCACAAATAAAATTGGTATTTATGATGTGTTTATAAAAAACCAACATGGTGTTATGATTGGCGTTTTCAGAGGAACAGTTTACAGAACTGAAAAAGAATTTTTAATCAATAATACGGTAATTAGTAATGAGTAATACTACTAAATCAGCATATATTTGTGATGCAGTAAGAACCCCTATCGGTAAGTATGGTGGTGCCTTATCACCTGTAAGACCTGATGATATGGCTGCAATTGCTATCAATGCACTAATCAATAGAAATCCGGATTTAGACCCTGAAGCAATAGATGATGTTATCCTTGGGTGTGCTAATCAGGCAGGCGAAGATAATCGCGACATTGCCCGTATGGCACTGCTTCTTGCAGGTTTGCCGTATACAGTTCCGGGTGAAACCGTTAACAGACTTTGTGCTTCGGGTATGTCGGCTGTAATTAATGCATCAAGAGCAGTTCAATCCGGGGATGGTTCTCTGTTTATTGCCGGTGGTGTAGAAAGTATGAGTCGTGCTCCTTTTGTAATGGCTAAAAGTGATACAGCTTTCGGAAGAGTACCTGAGATTTATGACACAACAATCGGCTGGAGATTTCCGAATTCAAAGCTTAAAGCTCAGTATGGGACCGATACTATGGGAGAAACTGCCGAGAATGTAGCAGAGCAGTATAATGTTGACCGGGAATCTCAGGATTTGTTTGCTTATAATTCTCAGATGAAAGCTACGAATGCAAGAGCTGATGGAAGGTTTAATATTGAAATTGTACCGGTAGAAATTCCTCAGAGAAAGGGTGAACCCATTATATTTAAAGATGATGAGTTCATAAGACCTGAAACAACTATTGAAGCTCTTGCCAGGCTCAAACCTGCTTTCAAATCAATAGGCAGCGTTACTGCAGGCAACTCATCGGGTGTGAATGATGGAGCTGCTGCTCTTTTAATTGCTGATGATGAATCCGCAAAATTACATAATCTAAAACCAATTGCAAGAATTGTATCTTCTGCAGTAGTTGGAGTAGAGCCGAGAATTATGGGAATTGGTCCTGTGAAAGCATCAATTAAAGCACTTGCAAAGGCAGGATTGACTTTTAATGATATTGATATTATTGAGCTTAATGAAGCATTCGCAGCACAGGGGCTTGCATGCATTCGCAGCTGGGGTTTTGATGATGATGACCCGAGAATTAACCCAAATGGCGGCGCTATTGCTCTTGGTCATCCCCTCGGAATGTCAGGAGCAAGATTGCTGACAACTGCTGCTTATGAACTCAGGCTAAGAAACTTAAAGTATGCCCTTTGTACAATGTGTATTGGAGTGGGGCAGGGCTATGCTGTAATTATTGAAAATGTAACTTAAGATGTCAATATTTGGACAAAAAGTTGGTAGGTTTCCGACTGGGCTTGAGATTATAATCACAGCCTTGTTGGTTATTGCCGTAAACGTTTTGTCTTATCATTTTCAAAATGAAATCACTTATAATGAAGGCAGTGGTTTCGATGGTGTTGAATATCACAAGATAGCTGAAGATTTTGCTAAAGGCAATACACCAACTGCAAGAGCTCCTTTTGTTTATCGTGTCGGAACTCCATTTCTTGCATCTATTGTATCTCCGGATGATATTCTGTATGGGTTCAGGATTGTAAATATTACAGCAGGTTCTCTTATTCCTTTTGCACTATTATTTTGGCTTAGTCTCTATTTCAAAAATATTTATCATCGTATAATTCCGGTCTTTTTGTTTGCGGGTGCCTGGCATTCTCCTCTGAGATTGTCGTGGTTTTATCCTGTGCATTCTGATCCTGTATCAGTTCTGCTCACATTGATTTTGCTGATAGTGCTTTACAATATTTTTAGTAATTCCGGAAATAAAAAATTCAGTATCATTTTGTTCTCGATTCTCACTTTCATTTCAGTTTTTGTCAGAGAAATCGGGTTAATTCCTGCCTTAGTATTTATTCTTGCAAGTATCAGTGTTTCAAAGAGAGATAATAATTTAACAAAAAATAAATTATTAAGTTATTTACCTATTATCAAATTTACTGATAAATCAGGTTTAATTCCGTTTTTGTCCGGAATAGCGGGAATTATTATTATTCGATTTCTTGTAGAAAGCAGTTCATCATATTCATTTGTTAACTCAGCATTTAGCTGGATTTACAGAAAGTCATTATTTATGTATTTACACTCATGGCTTTTAGCATTTGGTCCTGTTCTGTTTATTGTTATTTACAAATGGAAGTATGCATATATTTATATGAAAAATAATAAATTATCTGCTTATTTTATGATACTAATTGCGATTTTAGGTTTGGCAGGAGGCTCGGATACTGAAAGGCTTGTTTACTGGTCAATGCCTGTTGTTTATATTATGATTATGCGAATAGCAAGTGAATTTGATGTATTCAAATCAAAATTAATATTTTGGTATCTAACTGTTTTACAAATCATAAATATGCGTTTATTCTGGGCTACGCCTGATTATCCTAACGATTTTCCAAGCAAAATATCATTTCTGACTCCTATAGGCTCGGACTTCCCGCTCTTAGACCTCTGGACATGGCATGGTGACTTGAAAGTGAATTTGATTTCCTTTGCAGGATATATCATCTCTTTCTTAGTTTTTGCAGGTATCGTCCATTACACTGATAAGAATTCTTCAAAAAAATTATGAATCGGCTCTTAAATTTAATTCCCATTTGTATGATGTAGCTGTCATATCGTCAAGGTTATATTTAGGCTTCCAGTTTAAAAAATTATTTGCTTTCGTTGAATCAGCCCAAATTTTTTCAATATCGCCTGCTCTTCTGTCAACAATTTGGTAGGGAAGAGGCTTGTCCAATACTTTATTGATGCTTTCGATAACTTGTAAAACACTAAATCCTTCACCGGTACCAACATTGAAAATATCCAAAAAATTATCAGGTTTTGAATCAAGATATTCAATTGCTTTAATATGTGCATCAGCTAGGTCGCTTACGTGAATATAGTCACGTATAGCTGTACCGTCGGGTGTGTTATAATCATTTCCGAATACCATTAGTTTTTCTCTTAATCCAAGTGCTGTTTGAGTTATAAATGGCATCAGATTGTTGGGTATTCCTTGTGGGAGTTCTCCGATTAAACCACACGGATGAGCTCCCACAGGATTAAAATATCTTAAAAGAATTGCTCTCATTTCCTTGCCTGATTCAATATAATCTTTTATTATATCTTCACAAACTTTTTTTGTGTTGCCATAAGGTGAATTTGCTGGCTGCAAGGGTGTCGTCTCGCTTACAGGAAGAATATCCGGCTGACCATATACAGTACATGAAGACGAAAAAATCAAATTTTTACATTTGAATTTTTCCATTACCTTAATTAAACTCAGCAAACCACCAATATTATTTGTGTAATACATTAAAGGGAAATTTACCGATTCACCGACTGCCTTGTATGCTGCAAAATGTATAACTGAATGAATATCAGGATTATCAGTAAAAATTTGATTTAGTTGCTCAAAATCTGTAACGTCAGCATTATAGAATATCGGTCTGATACCGGTAATTTTTTCTATTCTGTCAAGTGTTTTGATTTCGGAATTTGCAAGATTATCAATTATAACGACATCATGATTCAGACCAATTAGTTCTATTGCAGTGTGAGAGCCGATATATCCGGTGCCACCGGTTACAAGTACTTTTGCCATTTTCTGAGATATTAATTATAAATTAAATTAAACGATTTGTATTACTTAATATTGAATTTTGATTTCATCAATTCAAAGTTTTTTATAAATCGAGAATGCAAACTAAATGATTAACCAATTAGACTGAGAGTCCAACTTGTTATTGGACTCTCCCAAAAATTAGTCCGTTTTACCTGACAATATTTAATTTTTCGCTTCTTATGTTGATTCCATCAGACATTTTGATGACGTATGCACCTGAAGGCAGTTTACTACAGTCATATCGAACATTATGGACTCCGGGCTCAAAATATGCTGAAGTTATATCTGTGATTAATTTGCCGTTTGTATCAAACACAACTATTGACAAATTGGCAAAATAAGGCACTTCAAATTCAATATTCAGATTTCCTGAAGAAGGATTAGGATATACATTTGTAAAGCCAAATCTGATTTCATTAGATTGATTTACAGAAGTAGCTTCTCCGGTCGTAAATCTGGATACATTTGACCAAGGCTTCCAATCTGTTGCACCATCAGTTTTCAATTCCTCAGCAACTCTTACTCTCCAGTAATACAATGTATTTGCTTTAAGTGGTTCTTCTAACAAATATAATAAAGGCATATCTTCTGACTCAATTTTAACATCCAATACTAAATTTGTAAGCGAATTATCCTCTGATAACTGAATATTAACAGCTTTCATTCCTTCAACTTTTGTCCAGGATAATTGCGGTAATCTTGAAATATTTGAAGAGTTATTTTCCGGTATTAATAATTTCACAATTGGCTGTGCTTGTTCTATAATTTCAAATTTCCAGACATCAGAACTCACTTCATTGCCATCTTCATCTTTCAAAATTATTTGCCAGAAATAGATACCTGGAATCGTAGTAGAATAAGTAGAAATGAATCTTGACGGTTCACTTGGTAATTCGCCATTAATAAAACTGACATATTGATTATCATAGTATCTGATTAATTTAAAAGTATAATCTTTGTAATTCCCGAGCAATTGTGCTTCAAATATTACTGTGGAACCTTTTTCAAGTTTACTTCCATTTTCAGGTAATATAAGGATTGGCTTATAAGAAGTAATATTTGAAATATTGCCATCATAATCAATTAGATATTTAACATTCGCAAATAAACTGTCGAAAGTAAGAGTTTTGCCATCCTGAAATCTAACGGTTACTTCTTTTACAATTGCATCATTTTTCAACCCAAAATGAAGGTCATTGCTGCTTTGTCCTGCTCTGCCATTAAGTATAGTTCCCGGAAGCTGAGCCATTCTTTGTGTGCCGTCCTCCATTTTTAATGAAACAGAGCTTCCGTATCCGTCACGATTAACATTTTTCCCGTCTCCTTTAAGCTTAAAGGCAATCCAGTTGCTGCGAGTTAACCGGTTATCAAATAATTTCACATTTTCATTGCTGGAGGCTATTAATACATCCACACCGCCATTATTATCAAAGTCACCTCTCACAGGTACCCATGCACCGTGGATAATCGCACCTGATTCCCATGTGATATCTCTGAGATAAAAAGGTGCTAATCCATGACCGTGTTCATTCAGATAAACTCTCGAGTTCTTATCACGCCCATCCCCTTTTTTATAATATGCATATTGAGCATGTACAATATCAGTCCTTGCATCATTGTTTAAATCTGCAACCATAATCCCTGCATTCATTTCGTAGAACCCGAGAGAAGTCATTCTTGTTACATCAGAAAAAATATTCCCGCCGGTATTATTAGCCCAAACCAGTGATGGATTAGAAGACAATGCGCGAGAATCAGGATGGCTGAGATTTCCAACTACCAAATCAGGGTCATTATCTCCCAAAGTCAACATTCCCCAGTCTGCACCCATTCCATGACCAAAATAATTATCATAATATGTCGGTGCACCACGAACACCTGTTGCCCTGCCAACCTCTGTAAATGTGCCATCGCCGTTATTTCTGTAAAGTAAATCAGGAGCTAATCTGTAAGTTGCTACAAAAATATCAGGTTTGCCGTCCGAATTGTAATCGCAAACCGTAGCCCCCCATGTATCAAGAAACGGTGCCGGTTCAGCCGCAGCAATACCGGACTCTAATGTAACATCTCTAAATTTTCTATTACCAAGATTTTTGTATAATTTATCCTGAAAATAAGTTTCCTGACCACCTGACTCACGGCGACCTTTAGCAATAAATATATCTAAAAGTCCATCGCCGTCATAATCAAGAAGTAATGGAGAAACTGTTGGAGAATCTGTTGAGAAAACATTTTCGGAACTTTCCTCATAAGTTCCGTCAGATTTACCCCAATAAATTCTGTCGTTAGCACCTCCACGATTTGCATAAAAGTCCATAAAGCCATCATTGTCAATATCTGCCCAGATTGAACCGCTATTGTTAACATTAATTTTTGATGAAATATTCTCGAAAGTGCCATCACCATTATTTAAAAAGTAGCTGCCTTTTATTGCAATATCATCATAACCATCATGATTAAAATCTGCTACTGAAGCCATTTCAGATATAATCGGAGTATTGCTTGTATTTACAAGCCCGCGCAGGACTGTTACATCAGGAAGCGAAGGTTCGGGCTTCTCGCCGGGTTTACCTTCGCTATCTTTGAATTGATAATCCATTTCAAGTCTGACTATATACCTTCCTTGAGCTAATGAAATAATTGTTCCGGCTATGTTATAGAATTGAGGATTAGGTTTATAAACATCATTTAAGAAAGAATTTGCTGTGGCTGCAGTCTGCTCTTGTCTGTCCAAAGTAAAATATGGTCCTCCCGGCTTAATAATATGTTGAATTGCTACTGCATTGATTCCGCCTACCATCAAGCCATCTTTGCCATTCTGTGGTGTAATCCCTGATAAGTCAATTTCATACCATCCGGGAGTTCCCGGATAATCAATGACGTATGCATTATGTGTATTTATATACTGACACCACATAGATGGAGGCAATGTGCCATCAGTAGGGTCACCAACAACCCAGATTGTATCCCGGTTTGCCTGAGTGCCACTCAAATATAGAAACAACTTTTTTGCAATTCCGGGTACAGGCGGTTTTAGAATAACAGTTTCCTCGTAATTAGGATTGTTCCCATAATAACCTCTTATATTGCCGTTATCCATTTGAAAATTCCCGTATTGAGAAAATGTTGATGATAATGACAAAATGAAAAATGAAATTATAATTGTAAAAATGTGCTTCATAATAATTTCCTTTTTATAATTTGAATTTACAATAATTACAATTTTAACTAAAAATTTTGAAATATAAAAATTTTAGATTATTTATTTCAGATATTATAGTTTTTATAATTACTCAATTGCAGATGCAAACTTTACCGTGATATTATCTCCGGTAAAATACCCTTTATTTGTGAGCTTCAAAATTCCGCTATTTAATTCTGCAAATCCTTCTGAAATTAATTTCTCGATATAATTTCTATGACATTTAAATAAATCAATTTTATAGAAATTTGCAAATTCATCAAAATTTATTCCTTCGGCTCGAAGACCTAAATAAATTTTTTCAAAAATCATCTGGTTCCTACTTAAATCTTCAAACCCTTCAATCGGGAAATTCCCATTTTCAAGAGATTGGAAATATTTGTCGTTACTTCTGTAATTCCAGGCTCTTCTTTCACCGATATAACTATGTGCTGAAGGACCGAATCCGAAATATTCATCACCACTCCAATATCTTAAATTATGCCTGCATTTACTGCCCGATTTTGCATAATTGGATACTTCATATTGCATAAAACCTGCTTTTGATAGCACCTCATTTGTCATGAAATAAAGCTCAGAATCACTTTCATCGTTTTGAGGAACTATTTTTCCTGATTTATAATCTTCATATAGAGGAGTTCCGGGTTCATAAATCAGACTGTATGCGGATATATGATTTGTTTCAAGTTCAATTGCTTTATTTAGATTGTAATACCAATTATCAGGAGTTTGATTAGGAAGTGCGAACATTAAATCAATACTGATATTCGAGAATCCAACTTCTCTTGCCAATTTAACAGACTTTGCAATATCATCTTTAGAATGAATGCGTTCCAGAAATTTCAATTCTGCTTCAATAAAGGATTGAACACCAAAACTTATCCTGTTTACACCCAGCTCTTTATAAACAGTGAGGAATTTAACATCTATAGTACCCGGATTGCATTCCATAGTTATTTCGCAATCTGAAGTAAGTGTCACATTATCTCTGATTATTTTAAACACCGGTTCGATATGATGTGGTTTCATCAGTGAAGGTGTGCCTCCACCTATGAAAATTGAATCCACTAGAATTTCATCACTAAATTCAGCGAACTTCATTTCAATTTCTTTGGTGAGCAGTTTTGTGAATTTATTTCTTGAGTTGAGATTTTCAATAGAATAAAAATCGCAATAGGAACACTTATGCACGCAATATGGAAAATGTATATATATGCCGTATTTTTTCATAGTTCAAAAGTAATAATAAATATATATATCTAATCAAAATCTAATGCATATTTTATCAAAATTCATCATTATTGAAAAAATATTTTTTCAATTCACAAAAAAGTGTTATTTTTGTATTCCTATTTCGGATGCTCAGGTGGCGGAATTGGTAGACGCACAGGACTTAAAATCCTGTGGGCTTTACGCCCGTGGGGGTTCGATTCCCCCTCTGAGTACAAACAAAAGGCTGTGAGATTAATCACAGCCTTTTGTTTTTGGTATTGGTTGCTTTCGTTTACTTTTTGTTTTTAACTAATTTATTGAGTCTTAAATCCAGAAGCACTTCAGCTTCTTCTGGTATGACTATATTAAATTCACCCGTAGGGTCAATGAAGCCTGATTTATCACCATCTACAGCCCAAGCCAGACCATCTCTGAATGACTCAATATTATCAAATTCCTTTTCTACTACTTTATTTCCAAAATAGTCAATAATTTTCCATTTGCCATCTTCGAGAACTGCTCCAAGACCTTGATGGAAATCTCTTATATCCTCATAACGGAAATCTACAACTTTGCCACCGCCACGATTGATTATACCCCAATTCGGCTTATAGTTTGTGGCATTTCTCTCCGGAACTCCGACAAAACAGAAACCTTCGACGAAATCAAGTGCAAAATCATAATCAGCTTCTATTTCGAGTTCACCTTTTTGATTAATAAATCCCCATTTACCAAGAATATTAACCCTTGCAAGTCCGTTGACAAAATTTGTTACTTCATCATATTGGTATGGAATAACAACTTCACCCTTTTTATTAATAAATCCAAATCTGTCATCTTTATTTGTCATTGCGGCTAATCCCTCATTGAAAGCAGAGCCAAATCCGGTTGTATCCCAAGGTATTACCATTTTTCCGGTTGTATCCACATAACCGCGGTAGTCACGATTCATTACCCATGCCAGACCTTCGGAATAATCAACAGCATCTAAAAATTCTTTTGGGACAATCATTTTCCCTTCTTTGTTTATAAATCCGAATAAACGGAGCTCTGAATCTTTGTCAATCAAATCGCTAATCATCGCCATTCCATTTCGGAATAACCTGACGTCATCACACATAGGAACTGCAACTTCACCTTTGTCGTTCATAAAGCCCCAGATTTTGATACTATCAATTTCGAGGTAAACTTTATAGAATCCTTCTGAGTAGCCTGCTACAAATTTTAAATTTATCGGATTGAATATTGCTTTACCTTCCTCATCAATTATATACCATAGATTATCTACTTTATACGCTGCTAAAGGCTTCGAAATTGCATTGCCAATATTGGCAAAGATGATTGATACTAATAATATTTGCAAAAATTTCTTCATAATTTCCTATTTTATAATTGCCACATCAACAGGGTAAACATTCAATAATTTAATCAGTAAATCAGGATTTATACCTATTAAAAAACCTTGCTTACCACCATTTATATAAATCTTATCTAAGTTCAAAATTGTACTTTCGGCATAAATATTAGTTTTCTTTCTAAGCCCGAATGGACTTGTCCCACCAAATTTATAACCCGTGTGATTAAAAGCCGTTTTTTCGTCGCACTGCTCTATCAATTTAGAACCTATCTGACGTGCAAGCTCTTTGACAGAAACCTCCAAATCTCCATGTTGCAGTACGCAGATAATATCTCTGTCGGATTTGAAAATTAAGGTCTTCACTACATTGTGTTCATCAACACCTAATTCCTCAGCTGATTGTGCTGTGCCGCCATGCTCTTTATATTCATAAAGATATTCATCATAAGCTGCCTTATTATCCCTCAAAAATCTGATTGCGGGTGTAACCGGAAATTTTTCTTTTGACATTTGAAATCAATTTTATTTATATATTTTCTCTACAAAAAAATATACGGCTTCGCAGAATTATATCAGTTTTACTATTAAATCTTAACGAAGCCGTATGCAAGAAATTATTCATTTATAAATTCACGTAATTTGCTCATTCCTGCACCTTCTCTAAGTATCTGGAATTCATCGCTAGTTAAATCAATAATACTTGACTCGCCTTCGAAAGAATATTTATCGGAGCTTACAGCAATATCAACAAACTTTGAGAAAGCTTCAATAATTTCATCAGGATGCTCGAAATTCTTGTCAGGTAATTTTGCTGAAATTGAAATTATCGGAAAGCCATGCGATTTCAATAATGCCTGAGACAAATTATTTTGTGGAACTCTTATACCGGCAGTTAAGCGCTTAGGATTCTGGGCAAATTTTGGGACAAGTTTTGATGCCGGAAGAATAAATGTATAAGGTCCGGGTATCAATCGTTTGATTAGTTTATATGCCTCATCACTGACTTTAGCAAATTCCGAAACATTTGATAATGAGTCGCAAAGAAAAGTAAGAGACTGATTATCAGGAAGCTGTCTAATGCTACGAAGTCTGGAGATTGCCTCCTTATTTGATAAGGCGCAACCCAAAGTAAATTGTGTATCTGTAGGGTAGAGAATTACGGCTCCATCGCGAATTGCTGATACTACTTTCTCGATTTTATTAGCTTCAGGGGTTTCCTGATGTATATTTAAAACTAATGCTGACATTATAACTCCTCTTTAATAGTTTACTAAATAGTAATTCTGAATTTTATTACTTAACTTGTAAGTATAATTTTTATTTTTAAATAATTTTAATATATAATATTATTATACACTAAATTCATATCCGATACATCTAAAGACATTAAGCATAGGCATTTACAAATTCAGGTGTTATATTCAAATTACTGTTGAATTTTTCCATTTGCATGCGGGATAATTCCATTCTTGCACTCATCTCATTTTTTGATGCTTCATTTGCGACAGCTCTGTCCTGAGGCGATGGGTCAGATGGAGCTAAAGCAGCACGTCTGACTTGTTGCATCTTCGAAATAGTGCCTTCAGGGTCATCAGGCAAAGGAGAAGCATCAATTTGAACCTCTCCGCCAACTATGTAACGCTTCCCGTCAGGTCCTGATTGATAGCTGTAAGAAGCACCACCCCTTACAAGACCTCCTCCTGCGGCAATATGTGCCTGCTCGTGGGCTATTACCTGCTGCTCGATTCGCTTCAAACGTTCGACTAATTTCTTTTCTTCGCTTGATAATTCATCAGCAGAATTATTTGATTTTGTAAATTTATCTTCACTTAATTTATCGGTAAATTTAGTATTGGCAATTTTATTTTCATCAACATCTGTAAATCCATATGTGCTTCTAACTCTTGTAACAGAAATATCGGGATAATAATTGCCGATTGAATTTATCATTCGCCGACCTCTATATCAGTAGAGTTAACAAGATAAAATCTACCAATTTTGGCAACAAACATTTCTCCGCTTTTGCCAACAAATTGATATTCGCCTTCCATGGTGCCCCATTCGGTGTTAAGGGGGCAAAAACTCGTGTATGTGAATGATTCACCAGGATTCAGCTCCGGAAAATAGCCAACAACTCCTTCACCGATTACTTCTTCAGGATCACCTTCTGAATTAATAATTATCCAGTGTCGCGAAAGAAGTTTAGCCCAGTCAGAGCCTACATTTGAAATAATTACAGTATAAGCAAAATAATACCTGCCATCTCCGGGAGTTTGACTCGCAGGTATGTACTGGGGAAATACCCTTACTCTGATTCCATTAGTTGTTACATCCGAACTTGTATTCAAAGTATTAATTAGCAATTTGTACTACATTCACATAGTCTTATTCGTATTTTAAGAAATATTATTTTAAGAATTTGTGAATAATTGAAGAAAATTAAAAAAATCTGTTAGATAAAATATGATATTCGTTAATATAGAAATATCGAATTGTATATTTTGAATTAAAAATAGAAATTTTCATTTTAAAATAATCAATTTTTTATTATATTGCAATTGACTTTTTGACAATTATGAAAAAAGTTTTTAGTACAAATAATGTACTACAAAAGGAGTGGAATATGAAAAGATTTTGCCTTTTATTGATAATAGCATTTTCGTTGTTTTCAAAAATGGATGCTCAGCAAGTCGAGTGGGCTGAATTGATTCGTGGATTCGATTGGGAGAGTTCAGCAGTGATTGATACAGATAATGATGGTAATATTTTTGTTGTCGGCTACTATTCATCAGATACACTTTATTTTAATAATGGTATCAAACTTATAAAGGACTGGAAGAACAGTTATTTCATAGCAAAGTATTCACCTGATGGGAAGTGCATTTGGGTTGATCGAATTTATATTTCAACTACGAGTATTGAATTATTTTTGGCTTCAGACAATGAAGGTAATTTCTATGTAAGCAGCAGATTTGAATCATCTGGCATGAAATTTAGTAATGGAGTTGAGCTCAAAGGAGAGGGTAATGACGATATATTCATTGAAAATTTGATACAGATGGTAAGTTGTTATGGGCTAAAACTATGGGAAGTAAATATGCTGACAACCCTACAAATTTAACAGTTGATAATGCAGGTAATGTAATATTAGCAGGAGAGTATATAAGTGACACTCTGCATATCGAAAATGAAAAATATACTAAAAATGGAGAATTAGGTCATTTTATAGCTAAATACAGTAAAAATGGCGACCTCATTTACACTAAAAACTTCACTTCAGCAGTTGAAAATGACAGTACAAATTCAGTATATATTCCTGCTATTAAGACTGACTCTGATAATAATATGAATGTTATCATGTCTTTTTCAAACTCGGTTATTATTGAAGATTCAATTAGTTTTGAAAATAAAAATGCTGTTAATAAATGGCTGATGGTAAGATATGATGAAAATGGAAAATTGCTGTGGGCAAAAACATTTGATTTTACAAAATTGGTAAATCATTCAGGCTTAGGAATTTCCGATTTTGATTTAGATGAATTAGGAAATTTTTATTTTGTTGGAAACATTTCAAATGGCAAAATACTTTTAGATAATGGTTTTGAAATAGATGCCGGATACAACGGAGCGTCATTCATAACAAAACACGATAGGGACGGTAAATGTATCTGGGCTGAGACAATTGCTGGTTCAGTAGGTGGTTTAGAATTTTCATACTTGAAAGCTCATAAAAATAGATGCTATGTTTATGGAAAAATACAGGAAGGGAAAAAATTCAATAGTAGAAAAGAAGAGATTTTAGGTTTAGATAAAAGGGGCATATTTATAATTCAAACCGAAGCAATAAGCAATATATCAAGAGCTTATGGAATTCCTGTACCAAAGTGGATTGCACCAAGAAGTTTTTGCATTGATAACAATGATAAGTTAATAATATCCGGCGATTTTACAGATTCTATTTCTTTTGGTGGTGATTTCACCTTTGATGTATCTTTAAATTTGGAAATTTTCATCGCTAAATTTGATATGACCACAACAGATGTTACTGAATATCAAAATAAGAATGAATTAGTTTTATTTCCCAATCCCACAAGCGATTTCATCACTATCCAAACTTCGGAAGTTTTGGAAACTTCCGAAGTTTCAAAAATTCAGATATTCGATGTGTTGGGAATAAAGGTAATGTCCGAATCAATACATCCTATGACTTCCAATCACCGGATGAATGTCAAGAAACTACCCGCAGGAGTGTATTTCATTAGAATTGGTACTCGTGTAGAGAAATTTGTGAAGATGTGAAGGAATCAATTCATCCGATGACTGCCAGTCATCGGATGAATGTAATGAGAGAAGTTTGAAAGAAGTAGAAAAAATTATGGAGAAAAATCATGAAGTATGTAGTATTTTTCGTTTTGTTTCTTGTTTCAATAAGTCTTAATTCTCAAACTGTTTGGGAACAGACAAATGGTCCATACTCCGGGCAACTGTCTTATATTACCAAAGATAAGCAGGGAAATTTATTTGCAATTTCTTCAAATTCCTTTTTGTTCCGTTCAAAAGATAATGGAAATAATTGGGAGAAAATTGCTTCAAAAATTTCTGCTATTGCTTTCGATTCGGATAATAATTATTATTTGGGAAATACTTCCGGAGGCATATCATTATTTGATACCAATATGAATTTTATTAAAATATTAAGAGAACCAAATTTTCTTGATATGGATGTTGAAAATATTGAAATTGATGCAAATGGGAATATTTATGCTAAATTATTTTATGGCGGATTGCACCTTTCTACCGACAAAGGACTAACGTGGAAAACGATTTATACCCGAAATTTTTCGCAAATTAGTTTTGATTCTAATAATGTTATAATTATGTCTTTTTACAGCAATGGTATAACCCGTTCAACAAATAACGGGAAAGACTGGTCTGGAATTATAATCAATGATGCTGAATTCAGGAGGGGCATATTTTATACTGCATATAATAAAATATTCAACAACTTTATTGCAGTTGGAATTGGAAATATTGTATATATATCAAACGACCTTGGCTTAACTTGGCTGCCTGTGGAAGACTCAATCCCAATTAATTATGTGACGGCTGTTATGATTGACGAAAATGGCGATGCATATATTACTGGTGATAGTTTAGTTTGTCGCTCGTCCGATGGTGGTAATACATGGATTATACTCGATGGATTTCCAAAAGTACTGTCTCAATCGCTTACAAATAAAGATGATTATATTTTTGCAGCTACCTGGAGTAATGGCGTAATATGTTATGATATTGCTAAAAATTCAGGAGAAAAAAAGAACATTGGGATTATTAATTCAAATGTGAATCAAATTGCTATTAGTCAAAAAGGTAATGTCTTTGCATCCACAACAAGCGGAATATTCCGAACGACAAATTCCGGAATCGAATGGGAGCAATTAGAATTACCAATAAGTTCGGATATTGAGAGTACAGCAATTTTATACTCAAAATCCGGTAATCTGTATGCTTCCAGTGAAATTGGTGTGCTTCTATCAAAAGATGAAGGTCAAACATGGAATATTATTGAAAATCTTGAAACTGACTCTGAAACAAATACTTGTTTTGCAGAATCTGACGACGGTAGAATTTATGCCAGTGGCAGATATTTGTATTATTCAGATGACAATGGAGTTTCTTGGCATACAATTGATTTGAATGTTTATCAAATTGTTTCAATTGCAACTTATCAGAACAAATATGTACTTGTTGGTACTTATCATGAAGGTGTTTATTTTTCTGATGACAATTGTAATTCATTTCGGAAACTACCTGTTGATGTACCTGAAAATTATGGTACTTTTGTCAATTTTAATGCTAATGGCGATTTGTTTATAAGTATGAATGCCTGGCAGGGTGGTGATGCGGTTTTCAGGTCTGTTGATTTCGGTAAAACTTTCACAACTCTTGATTCACCAAATGATGGTGTGAGATTCATGGAGATTGATAATAACAATATTCTATATTATTCAACTGGAAATAATCAGATTTATTTTTCTAAGGATAATGGTAACAAATGGCTCCCATTAAATGATACATCAATTGGTCGTATTATCATTACTGATATTACATTTGGAGATAATAATAATGCTTATATAGGAACAAAATATGATGGTGTTTTCAAATCCGATTTTCTGACAAAAGTAAATCATGAAGAAATTATAAATCCTTTTGATAATAGGATATTTCCTAACCCTGCAAGCGATTTCATCACAATTCAAACTTCGGAAGTTTTGGAAACTTCCGAAGTTTATAAAGTTCAAATTTTTGATGTACATGGAATTGAGGTAATGTCCGAAAAAATTCATCCGATGACTGCCAGTCATCGGATGAATGTAGAGAAACTACCCGCAGGAGTGTATTTCATTCGAATAGGAAATTATTCACAAAAATTTATGGTAGTGAGATGAGAAAAATTCATTATTTAATCGTAATATCAGTAATATTGTTATTGCAATGTTGTGATAATCCGACGGAACCATCAAAAATCAAGAGAATACTTCCTCTTGACAAGGGAAATATTTGGATTTATCAAGAATACGAAGTAAAGGGTGAGGATAGTTTAGTCAAATATAAAATGGATACAATAAAGGTATTGAGCGATACAATTATTGATGACTTTAGATTTTCTTATATAAAGTACTTTAGTCGAATATTTAGTTTCGGATATATAAATGACAGTTTACTTTCTTATGTTGACCCAAATTACAAATTAAACCATTACTTGATATACACGTATCCCTGTAATGTTGGTGATTTTTATTCATCGGATTTTGGTCTTTGCAAAGTTGAAAATATTGATACGACAATAACTGTTCGGGCTGGTAAATTTAGATGCATTAAGTACAAATTTTATGCTAGAATGGGCACAGGTCACGGATTCGATGATTATCATTATTGTTCACCAGGAGTTGGTTTAATTAAAATAGAGCATTTAGAGAATAGTCATTCACAAAAGGGCGTTTTTATCAAAAAATCTGAAAAAGAATTGATTAGTTATAATATCAAGGACTGAAATAATTAACAATAATATTCATTATATCTACTCGTTTATATTAGATATAAATATTAAGGAATTTTAAATATGCAAACTTTACAAAAAGATGAATTAGTAGCTGATTTACTTTCACTTTTACCAATTGAAAGATTAGAAATCATTGATAAGCTAATTACAAGTTTTGATTCTGATTCTCATGATGAAGTATCAATTTCCTGGGCGGTTGAATCTGAAAAAAGAATTGATTCTTACATCAAAGGTGATATTAAAGAAGTTGATTCCGAAATAGTTTTCAACAGATTAAAACTAACTTAAAAATGTATAAAGTTACATTTCTCGAACCTGCAGAAAACGAATTAAAGGAAGCCGTTCAATACTATAACAAGCAACTTGGCGAATTGGGAAACGAATTTGCAGAGGAAGTTAAAAAATCAATTAAACGTATTATTTATTTTCCATATCTATGGAAAAAGTTGTCTGATAGAACCCGAAAATGCCCATGTAAGCGATTTCCATATAATATTATTTACTTTATTGATAAGAAGAAAATTGTTATTGTTGCAATAATGCACTCTAAAAGAAAACCAGATTATTGGAAAAATAGAGTATAAATCAGGTGAATTCAATTTAGATATTTCATTCCAAACAAAAAATGGACTTAACCTCAAAAAGCCAAGTCCATTAATTTAAATTTTCAATTATCAATTATCAATTGTACTACATTCCTCTTCTATATTTTCCGCCAATTTCATATAGTACTTGAGTAATTTGTCCCATAGTTGCGTATTGAACTGTATTTAATAGTTCTTCAAAAATGTTGCCATTTTTCAGTGCAGTTGTACGTAAGCGGTCAAGAGCAGATTCTAAATTAGCTTCATTTTTAGATTTGAAAGCATTAACTTCATTGATTCTCTGCCGTTTCTCATCATCACTTGTACGTATAACCTGCATAGATTCATAAGGATTACTCTCACTTTCATTCAGATAAGTATTCACGCCGATTATAGGATATTCGCCCGTCTGCTTTTGGAATTCATAATACATAGATTCTTCCTGAATTTTCGAGCGTTGATATTGTGTTTCCATAGCACCAAGAACTCCACCACGCCTTGAAAGACGGTTAAATTCCATCAGTACAGCTTCTTCCACCAAATCAGTTAATTCTTCGATAATAAATGAACCTTGGTTTGGATTCTCATTTTTCAGCATACCAAATTCTTTTGAAAGGATAAGCTGAATTGCCATTGAGCGTCTTACTGACTCTTCCGTTGGAGTTGTAACTGCCTCATCATAAGAATTTGTATGCAGTGAATTACAATTATCATAGAACGCAAGTAAGCCCTGTAATGTGGTACGAATATCGTTAAAATCAATTTCCTGAGCGTGAAGCGACCTGCCGGAAGTCTGAATGTGATACTTTAATCTCTGACTTTTATCATTTGCACCATAGCGATATTTCATAGCTACAGCCCAAATTCTTCGGGCAACTCGCCCTATTACAGAATATTCAGGATCCATACCATTTGAGAAGAAGAAGGACAAATTCGGTGCAAATTCATCAACTTTAAGCCCGCGATTAAGGAAATATTCCACGTAAGTAAATCCGTTAGCAAGTGTAAAAGCAAGCTGTGTAATTGGATTAGCACCGGCTTCCGCAATATGATAACCGCTAATTGATAAAGAATAATAATTCATTATGCGATTTTTAGATAAGTACTCCTGCAAGTCGCCAATCATTTTCATTGCAAAATCAATTGAGAAAATAATTGTATTCTGCGCCTGGTCCTCTTTCAGCATATCCGCCTGAACAGTTCCGCGAATTTTTCGGAAAGTATCAATTTTCAGCTGTTCAATTTCAGGATCAGTTAGTAATTTTCCACTTGATTTCACTTTTTCAAGCTCGCGACGAAATGCAGTCATAAAGAAGAATGCAACCATTATCGGAGCAGGTGCATTTATCGTCATTGATACTGATGTTAGTGGATGTATCAAGTCAAATCCTCTCATCAGAACATTCATATCATCAATATTGCAAATCGAAACGCCGGCTTCGCCTATTTTTCCGTAAATATCCGGCTGAACAGCAGGGTCTTCGGCATAAAGTGTGATTCCGTCAAAAGCAGTTGATAATCTCTTTGCAGAATCATTTGCACATAAATAATGGAATCGCTTGTTAGTTCTTTCCGGACTGCCCTCGCCGGCAAATTGCCTCTTCGGGTCTTCAGTAGTACGCTTGAATGGAAATACTCCGGCTGTATAAGGAAATGAACCCGGAAGATTTTCAAAATAATAAAATTTAAGCAAATTTGCCCAATCATCATATTTTGGAAGGGCAACTTTCGGAATCATCGAACCGGAAAGCGATTTTGTATAAAGATTAATACAAAATTCCTTACCCATAATTGTGTAATTCAGCTCTTCACGGCTCATATCATCTTTGACCTGAGTCCATGATTCTAAAAATTTTCTGGAATCTTCACTTAATTCATTATATTTTTTATCAAATTCTTTTTGAACTTCATCCTTAATCTGTGAATTTTCAATTATCTCCGCAGAAGTTTTTAAACTATTCGCATATTTTGCAATCTGAACCTGCTCTAAAGCACGATTTTTATAATTTCTTACAGTTTCTGAAATTTCGGATAGATAGGAAACTCTGTCATGGCTGATTAATCCGTTGTACCTGTCAAATTTTGTGGGTAACATTGAGATTAAATCTTCTTTCACATTAACAGCAGGATTATTTTCTCTCACTAAATTCAGCATATCACGGAAAAGGCGATTAACCCCCGGATTGTTGAACTGATTACTTGAGCAAGCATATACCGGAAGTTCGAGCTCATCAAGCGGAATAGTTTTATCTACTTTCAGATTGCGGTTGCGGAGGAAATGAATTTTCACCTCACGGTATGCATCTTCAGAGCCACGCTTTTCGAATTTATTGATTGCCACAAAATCAGCTAAATCAAGCATGTCAATTTTTTCAAGCTGCGAAGGAGCCCCAAATTCTGAAGTCATCACATATAAAGATTTATCGGAGATTCCTGTGATATTGCTATCGCCTTGTCCAATTCCGCTGGTTTCAACAATAATAATATCATAACCGCATGACTTGAGAGCAAGTACTGAATCATTTAATCCAAGTGAAATTTCGGTTTTACTTTTACGTGTTGCAAAACTGCGGAAGTAAACTCTTTCATTAAAAGTTTGATTATAACGGATTCTATCACCAAGTAAAGCGCCGCCCGTTGTGGATTTCGAAGGGTCAACTGCAAGAACACCAATTTTTGCATCAGTAAAAGACAAAAATTTACCAATCACCTCGTCAATTAAAGAGCTTTTACCACTACCACCTGTACCTGTAACTCCAAAAACAAGAGATTTATTTTTATCATATTTTTTATATAATTCTCTTAAATTGCTGCGAAGAATTTCATCATCATTATCTTCAATTACAGTTAATTGCTTGGAAATTGTCAAAGGATTTTCACAATTATTTGCAGAAATTAACTCCTCAGAAATTTCAATATTTTTTCTGCTTTCTTCGATGTTTTTTGTAATTCTTGCGATAATATCATCTGCAATACCGTCAATTCCAATTTTCTGACCATCAACAGCGTGATAAATTCGAGTTACTCCATAATTTTCAAGTGCTTCAATTTCAGAAGGAAGAATCACACCACCGCCACCGCCAAACACCAAAATATTCGGAGCGCCGGATTCTTTAAGCAAATCAACCATATATCTGAAATATTCGTTATGCCCACCCTGATAAGAACTTACCAAAATTGCATCCACATCTTCCTGCAATGCGACTGTAACAACTTCTTTTACACTACGGTTATGACCTATATGAACAACCTCAGCACCACGCTTTTGCAATAACCTTCTGAACAAATTTACTGATACATCATGCCCGTCAAACAATGCCGCCGCTGTTACTACTCTAATCTTATGCATTCTTTCTCCGCTTATCCTAAAAATTATTTCAACAAACTGCGTGAAATCACAAGACGCTGAATTTCGCTTGTACCTTCATAAATTTCGCAAATTTTTGCATCACGATAATAACGCTCAACATTGAAATCTTCAGTATAGCCGTAGCCACCATGAATCTGAATAGCACGGTTTGCACAGAACATAGCAACTTCAGATGAGTCGAGCTTAGCCATAGCTGCCTCGCGGTTATAATCAAGACCTTCCTGTTTCATTTTTGCAGCTCGCCAGGTCAATAGCCAAGCAGCTTCGTAGCGAACCCACATATCTGCAATCATCCATTGAATAGCTTGGAAATTTGCAATCGGCTGGTCAAATTGGTAGCGTTCTTTAGCATATTTAATCGAATCTTCAATTGCAGCTCGGGCTATTCCAAGTCCTTGTGCAGCAATACCAATACGACCACCATCAAGCGTAGTCATTGCAACTTTGAATCCCTTATTTAGCTCGCCAAGCATATTTGAAGGCGGAACCACAACATTTTCAAGAATAATTTCTGTTGTTGATGATGAGCGGATACCAAGCTTTTGTTCTACTTTGCCGATTTTGTAACCCGGAGTTTCCTTTTCAACTATGAATGCAGTAACTCCGCGAGTTTTTAATGATGGTTCAGTTGAGGCAATCAGTACAAAAATGTCAGCTTCTTTACCATTTGTAGCAAATAATTTTGAGCCGTTTAATACCCAGTTTGTACCGTCAAATTTTGCTGTAGTCTGAGTTGCACCTGAATCAGAACCGGCATTTGATTCCGTCAATGAAAATGAACCAATTTTTTGACCGCTAAGCAATCCGGGTAAATATTTTTGTTTTTGTTCTTCAGTTCCGAATCTGTAAATCGGGTCGCAAACAAGGGATGAATGTGCCGATACAATCACACCTGTCGAGGCGCACCAGCGGGATAATTCTTCAACTGTAAGGAAGTACGAAACAAAATCCATACCTGCACCACCATATTCATCCGGGAATGCAACACCCATAAGCCCCATTTCACCGGCTTCTGCAATAATATCAGCAGGAAATCTGTGGTTTCTTTCATTTTCAGCAGCTACAGGAGCTATTTTTTCTTTACCGAATTTTGCGACAAGGTCTTTTAGCATTAATTGCTCTTCAGTTAGAAGATAGTTCATTTTTTGACTCCGATATAAATATTATGATATATGTAAATTAATCAATGTATAACTATTAAATCGGTCAGATATTTTATAAGAATAATATTTTAAAATATTTTTATTATAAATCATTTTAAACTTGGTAGATTGATAAAATATTTTTACTTTGGTGCAGGACTTATTTGTTAAATTTATAAAAAGGTTTTATGATGAGTTATTTTAAATCTTCCAAGTGCAATATATATATATATATATATTGCTAAGCATAACTGTAATATCATGCTCTGATTCTGACAAGTCTGTTAATCAAAATTTTGACGGACAGCCTTTATCTTTTGGCGGGTCATACAATAATTTGTGGAACCCTGTTAATCCATACGATTCTATTGGCTATATGCATAATGAAATTGGTGATTATGTAATTAATCAATACGTAAGTTCTACTGGTGCTGCTTCATTTGGTAGTTCAGTAACTACTCACATAAGTAATTATTGTGATTCGGTTTATTCAATTACAGTACTTCCAGCAGCATTGATTTCTTCAAATGAAGCACATTTTCAACTTATAATTGATGCAATTGATTCTAATCAAACTTTTGAAGAATATTTGTATGAACAATTTTCAAGCAACATTGCATATTCTTTAAATCAATTATTTCAAACTATGGCTACTTGTTCAACTTCTAATCAAGTTGATGCTACAATTAATCAAATAAAATTACTTGAGAATTCAGTATCTTCAAATTTAACTTATTCTCAACATGAGAAAAAAGTTGTTTTCTCAGCTACTGCAGTATCAAAATTTAGTTTAGTATATTGGGATGATGCTATTAATAATCCTAATAATGGGTGGAATATCTGGAAAGAAGATTACGATAATGAAGAAAATCCTGAATGGATAGGTTGGTATACCGCAGCGGGTGCGACCATAATGGATGCATTGACTGCTGCAAAGGCAATTGATGATGGTTCACCAGTTCCAGTTGTTGCATACCGTTCTTTACTAGCTTCTTATGGGGTTGCAGTTGGTAATCTAGGAGGGGTTATTGGTGCTGTGGTGGTTGCAGTAACAACGATCCTTAGTTGGCTTGGATTTTAGAATATTAATTATTAGCTAATATTTCAAATCTATTGTAACTACTCAGTCAAAATTATCAAATATTCTATTTATATTATTGCCAATGTAATATTTTAATTGTAAATATGTTGTTATTCACAAAATTTTGCATTTATATTTTTATTTGCGTACTGCTATAGCGGTTGCGGAATACAGTAACAAAGGGCTTTATCCCTTTGAAAAACGATACTTCTGAGTAGTTACATTTTAATATGTATTATTTTGATACCCTGCTGTTTACTGCGGGATGATTAATTTGATAAGAATTTTAAATGAATTGTTGGAGACAGTATTTATGAAATTTCTAATTTTTGTTTTGCTCTTATCTTCTAGAGCAGTTTTAAGCTCTGATTGGACAAATGTTCACACGGGACCTGACTCAATATCCGCTTTTGTCCATTTTGAGGACAAAGTGTTACTTTTCAATGTGGGTGGCAAAATAACGGAAGTTGACTTAAATGATTTTAGTTCTAAGGTCATTAATATCCAAGACAGATGGATTTTCTCTTCATTTAGTAATAATAATGATATTTATATGTCCGTTTTACATCCATCGGGGACAATGCCATCAATTCTAAAATCAACAGATAACGGTTTAAATTGGTCAGAATTTTTAAATGATTTTGGTGGGAATATAATTTTTATAACAGGATATGAATTTTTTGGAAACGATACATGCATTTTTGTAGGTAGTGATTTAAATCAAAACAGTTTCATATCTTTCACTTATGATGGCGGACTAACAAGTAATTATCTTAAATTAAACAATGTAAAAATATTAAACTCAATTTCAAAAGCTAATAGTGAATTATTTATTGGCAGTGGAAACGGACAAGTCTTAACATCGACTGATTTCGGTAAAAATTGGAAAGAAGTTGATTATTTCAATCAAAATAATAGTTCTGCAGTTAGGAATATTAAATTTGAAGGTAGTATTGGTATAGTATCAAACCAGAACGGTGAGATATATAAGTCTGAAGATTATGGAGAAAACTGGCGAAAAGTTGAAACAGGATTATCTGGTAATTTCTCATTTTTTAATACAAATTTTATTGATAACAAAATTATTATCTCAGGGAAAAATAATACTACTAACGTTGGGATATTACTTTTTTCAAATGATTCAGGTAATACATGGAATATATTATTTGAAAGTGACGAAGGTTTTCGGGGTACTTTTATACATCAAAATTTCCTTTATTGTATTTCAAATCATCGGAATTTATGGCAGGCTGATTTTAATACAGTATCTGTTGAAAATGAAGTTATAAATAATTCAATTGAAATGTTGTCAATCGTTGTTGACAACAGAATTTTGAATACAAACATAAATATTGAATATGAATTATTAAACAATTTAATTGTTACAGATATTCTCGGAAATAATATAGGAAATGATAATTTTAAAGTATTATCACAACATCCATTATCTATTGATATTAAAAGTAATGTGCTAAGCGGTGTATATTTCTTGAGGATTAACAGCGGTACAACCAATAAAGTTATCAAGTTTTTAGTTTTGTAAATGAAATACAATTATTTAAA
This sequence comes from Ignavibacteriota bacterium, assembly GCA_019637995.1. NCBI lineage: Bacteria > Pseudomonadati > Ignavibacteriota > Ignavibacteriota bacterium. Next base: position 956,776 of record JAHBUQ010000001.1, on the reverse strand, counting down.
ATTTCATGATTTGGAGTGGATAAAGATGTTGAAAAAATTATTATTTGTAAGCAAACTTGTGTTTGCAATCATTTTATTATTCTCACAAGCGGAGTCTTTATCTCAAACTGATACTATACGGATAAATCAATCACCATTTAGTGTAGGATTCTCGTTTGGATATACAGGAATACCTAACAATTCTCCCCTGACTTCCGATATCGTTGGTACCAATATCGTCAATGGAATGTCATTTGGAATTCTTTTTGAATACAAATTTAAATATTCAAAAGTAAAATTACAATTCTTATCAGAATCTAACTTTATGAACTTTGAAAAAAATGGCAAAGAGAACTACGAATCTATTAGTTTCAATACAATAGGTATTAAGTTTCCTGTTAAGATTTTATATTTTTCAACATCAGTTGGAATAATGACAGGTAGAGAAACTCAATTTATTAGGTCATTTTATATCGGTCATGAATTTTTTAATGAGAAAAATAGATCATTTTTTATTCAAATTGGTGGAGCAGAAACCGATTTTAAGGATGTTTTCCTGAAGATTAGTTTTGGTACTAATTTTAATTTATAAAACATAGAATTACAAAATATGATTCCTTTTAAATTTAGAAATTCAAAAGTATAATCAAATTCATTTTCACTTTTGATATTAAATTATCAGGTAATTCACCAATTTTTTTGATTAACATTTTATTATCAATTGCACGAATTTGGTCAATCATAATATCACTATTTTTATTCAGTCCTGTTGTATTATGAGGTATATTCACCCTTAATATTTTAGAGTCAGGTTCAACATTTGTTGTAATTGGACAAATAATAGTTGATGGATGCGGAATTTTATTAAGCAAATTTGTTTGTATGATTAGTACAGGTCTTGTCTTTCCCGGTTCTGTTCCCATTTGTGGGTTCAAATCTGCAAGCCAGATTTCAAACTGTTTAGTCAACATAATCCAACTCACTAAATTCTCCCAAAACTTTCATTGATTCTGAACTGACAAGTTTCGACTCTTTTTCCAATTCGATTTCGAGGATTTGTCTCTTTTGGAAATCATTATAGAATCTAATTGCATCGTTGATATATCTGTTTCTTGATATTTTGAAATTGGCTAATACTGATTCTAAATCATCATATATAGAATTGTCTATTTTTAGTGATACTGTTTTCATATTAAAATCTTATACTATTTAGTAATATCTTATATTGATATAACTTTACATATAAAAATATATTGTATTTATAGTTTAGATAAAAATGTGCTTTAAAATAAAATCTCAAAATATGTGTTTAATTATCAAAAAAATATTTTTTCTTTTGTGATTTCAAAAAATTAATATACTTTTGTATATTCTTTTTTCAAATATATTGAAGTACAAATATGAACAGTTTCTAATACTTACAAAATTCTTGTTGTATAATTTATTTTTGGAGTATTTTATGTTCAGCTCTCTTAAAATCAAAGCAATCAGCCTCACAATTGCTTGCCTCTTTTTTATTGCATTATCTATGGGTCAAAATGCAATGTCGCAAACTTCCACTGACAAGTATTTGGAAACAACTCCCATCAATGAAAATTCCCCATATTATTTGGGAGTATTTGGTGGATATAACGGACTATTTACAGGTACAAGATTGACTGAAAGTGCTACGGGTACGGATTTTATACATGGTTCATCAATTGGATTTTCTTTCGATTACAAACTACCCAAAACAATTTCATATATTCAGGTTTTGACAGAAGGTACACGTATGAATTTTAAGACAGATGAAGGCGATAATTTTCAATCACTGCGATTTACTACTATTGGTCTTAAATTTCATCCTAAAAAAATTGAAAATTTGTATATGACTATTGGAGGTGGTATCATGACCGGCTCTGACATTAGTACTCAAATGATAATGTCAATGAATTTGGGTTACAACATAATCAATGATATAAATAAATCCATATTTGTTCAAATTGGCTTTTACTCGACAGATTTTCAGGACAATTTTGTTACATTTAGATTTGGAGTTAGATTGAATTTGTAATTGGTAGTCAGTCTTTTATGAATAGAAAGTCCGGTAATAATAATTGCCGGACTTTTATATTTTCAATATCTGTACGCCCAATCGGCACAACAATCGTAATCATTATCCCAACCGAAACTTCTTCCATTTCTCAATAACTTAACGGATTTAAAATAATCAATATTTTTTAGTGGTTGTGCCATTCCTTTAAATTCGAGTATTTTTTCAAAATCAAGAATTTTTGATGTATTATCATCAAAAGATACTTTCAGTAGATAATTTTCTATGTGAGATATGTTTGTAATTTTTATCATTTTTATTTTAATGGGGTTATCTTAATTGGTTGTAAAGAATTTCTCAATAAATTCCAATTCTCTAATAATTCGACATTATGTATGTTAATCCAAGATTTTTACAAGTTTAATAGCAGTTCGTGGTAAATTACCCTCAATAATACAATTACCCTGAATATCAAAAATTGCTTCAAACTCACCGTATTCAGCATGTAAATGTGGTGGATTGTGGTCGTTGAAATTCATCGTTATTATAATTCCAAAAAAACGTGATATTTCCGGCATTTGTATATCTCTACTTACTATACATATTCAAACAAATATTAACGAAATTATTTCTTTTAAATTGCAATTTCTTGATTTAAAATACAGATTTTTCACAAGCAATTTGTTAATATTTTAAACAATATTTATTGAATTAATCGTTACTTTTATATTATCAAATTACAAAGTAATACCTATGGCTGAAAGCACAAATAAAGCTATAGATTTAGTCAAAAAACTAGTTGAACAAATTGAGCAATCACAGATTAAAATTGTTGAAGCTTTTCTTTTTGGGAGTTATGCTAAAGGCACTTATAATGAATGGAGCGACATTGATGTTGCTCTTATTTCAGATGATTTTGTTGGAAATAGATTTCTTGATTTAAAAAAAATTGCCGGTGCCACTTTAAAAACAAGCATTGATATTCAACCACATACATTTCGTAAGAATGATTTTAATTCCGATAATCCAATAGTTGAAGAGATTTTGAGAAGCGGAATTAAGATTGTGTAAAAGATATTATTCCACTTAAGCCAGCATAATGAAATTCAAATTTATATTAACATTGAACCACTAAATTTCTTAATCAATCGTTTATACTTAGTCTAATGCTTTTGCATTAATATTTATTTACCACAAGGTTTTTTACTTGACAAAGAAAAATGAAACAATTGTTTCAAAAATAGAATCTAAAATAGAGTTTAAATCTCTTAATTTAATCGAACCGATTTTAAAAGCAATTCAGGAAGAAGGTTATACAAATCCCACGCCAATTCAAACACAGTCTATCCCTAAAGTTTTAGAAGGGAAAGATTTGCTTGGTTGTGCACAGACAGGTACCGGTAAAACTGCAGCTTTTGCGATACCGATATTACAATTATTGAGCAACACCAAACCACACGGTTCAAAAAGAAAAATCCGAAGTCTGATTGTTACTCCTACACGTGAACTTGCAATACAGATTGATGAAAGTTTCAAAGCTTATGGCAGGCATACAGGTTTGGTCAGCACAGTAATATTTGGTGGCGTTAAACAAACACCTCAAACTAATGTACTCCAGCGTGGTGTTGATATACTGATTGCCACTCCCGGCAGACTTTTAGACCTGCTAAATCAAGGATTCCTGACTCTAAAGCATGTAGAAATTTTCGTACTTGACGAAGCAGACCGTATGCTTGATATGGGTTTTATTCACGATATCAGGAAATTGCTGACTTTACTTCCTAAACAAAGGCAATCACTGTTTTTCTCAGCGACTATGCCACCTGAAATTGTAAATCTTGCCGGCTCTATCTTGCAGAAACCGGTAAAAGTATCAGTTACTCCGGCATCATCAACAGTTGATATCATCAAGCAATCTGTGTATTTTGTTGACAAGGTAAATAAAAACGCTCTGTTATTGAATATTTTGAAAGATACGAATATTAAAACGGCATTGGTTTTCACTAATACCAAGCACGGTGCTGATAAAGTTGTAAAAATTCTTCAAAATCACAACATAGCCGCAGAAGCAATTCACGGGAATAAAGCTCAGAATGCCAGGCAGCGGGCTTTAGCAAATTTTAAATCACAAACAACACGTGTTTTAGTTGCAACCGACATTGCCGCCCGTGGAATTGATGTTGATGATTTGGAATATGTAATCAATTATGAAATGTCGAACATTCCGGAAACTTACGTTCACAGAATTGGCAGAACAGGCAGAGCAGGAGCAAAAGGAACTTCATACTCATTTTGTGACGCATTGGAAAAGGAACATCTGCGTAATGTTGAAAAGCTTATTTCAAAGAATATTCCTGTTGTTGAAGACCATCCATTCCCTTTGATGAATCTCAAGCCCGAAAAACCTGTTAAACAGCAGCGTGGAAGACCTAACAATGCGAGACCTAGTGCTAATCATGCACCTGTTGCAGGAAGAAGTAGTAATTCAGCAAAGAGCTATGGTAGGCAAAGTAATTCGAGATAATTTGCAGATTCAAAAAAATTAATTTTAAAAAGTCCGGTATTGAACAAAATATCGGACTTTTTTAATATGTATATGCCCAATCGGCATTTGTTAATTTTCTTGTCGGTGAATTTTTGCTGGCTTTTTTACTCCGGTAGTGAGTCTGCTTAAAATCCATTTTTTAGTTGTAGCATTGTTCGATGAGCTTAGGTATTTCTGGAGTCGGGGGTTTGGGGATAGGGGATGGGGTTGGGGGTCGGGGGTCGGGAAAAAGCAACGTAGTAGCGTAACATTAATAGAAAATGGATGTTGTAGCACGGGAATAATCTCGAAGAGATTAAATATTTATAGAAAAATGAAACCCTACCGGAAACCCATATTTTAGCTACGTAGAAGCGTAACATTAATAGAAAATGGATGTTGTAGCACCGGAATAATCTCGAAGAGATTAAATATTTATAGAAAAATGAAACCCACCGGAAACACATATTTTAGCTACGTAGAAGCGTAACATTAATAGAAAATGGATGTTGTAGCACGGGAATAATCTCGAAGAGATTAAATGATTATAGAAAAATGAAACCCACCGGAAACACATATTTTAGCTACGTAGTAGCGTACTATTAATAGAAAAGGTGGCGAGGGGCGGGGACGGGGACGGGGTTTCAACTCTCTGTGTCTTGTCCTAAAAATGGTTGACAAATAAATTATAAAATAAATTCGATTAATATCATCGAATATTGTTATTTAGATTGCAATAAAATTCATTGTAATACTGTTCTGGAGTCTTCATATTTAAACTTAAGTGTGGGCGCTCATTGTTATATAGCTCGATTGCTTCTTTAACTAATTTTCGACATTGAGGAATATTTATTCTTAAGTCTGAGATTCCGTATTCTTGCTTTAAGATTCCGTTTATTCTTTCGGCGACTGCATTTTCTTGGGGACTACCTCCTTTTGTTGTGCTTGTTTCGATATTATTTGATTTCAAGTGCTTGGTATATTCACTACATAAATATTGGATTCCACGATCTGAATGGTGGATGGTCTCGGACTGACGTTTACTATTTTTAAGACTCATTTGTAAAGCCTTTATTACTTCCGAAGTTTTTTGACTCTTGCTCAAGTTGTAGCCTAAAATCTTTCTACTGTATAAATCTGTCACTAATGACAGGTACATAAAACCTTGTGAAGTTCGAACAAAGGTTATGTCGCTAACCCAGACCTGGTCTGCTCTATTTATCTTTATACCTTTGAGTTTATTTGTATATGTTGGCAATGTATGTTTACTTTTTGTTGTGTTGGGATTACGTCTTTTTCGCTTTACATGAAAACCATTTTCACCCATCAGATTGATAAATTTGTCACGACCTAACTTTATATTCTCAGTTTTGAGACTTTCTTTAATCATTGAATATATCTTTTTACAGCTTAGTTTACTATTACGTATACGCTTAGACAGAGCCATTGAAAGTACTTTATGATTGTTTACTGTGTCTAGTTCTATCTTGCTGTTATGCTTATAATAGGCTTGACGGCTCAATGATGCTATTTTGCATATACTTTCTATCGATGCTTTCGGGTTGACCGCTTTGGTGAGACCAATGGCGGTGTATCTGGCTTTTTTACAGCATCTATTACCCCCTGTTCTTGAAGTACGTCAATTACATTTTCTAAATAACTTACTTTCAATTTGCTGGAAGATAGTTCCTGCTCCAATTCTTTTATTCGATTTTTATATGTTTGTGATATCAACTTGTCATTCATAGTTAAACTACCTGGTGATTTTGGTTTATATTGATTCTTGCCGTATTGCCGACACCAATTAAGTACTGCTGAATTTCCCTTTATGCCGTACTTTATGCGAGCGCCTTCTTTACTTATGCGACCTGATTCTACTTCGGCGACTACAGATTTTTTAAAATTCTCTGTGTACATTCGCTTGTCTCCTAAAATAAGAAATTTTTTCTTTTGTGACATCTTTTTCTCCAATTTTGTGTCAACCTATTTCAGGACAAGACCCTGAAGGAGATGATGAAATAAAAGACCTTCCTTGAGTGATGAGCTTTGGGAAGGCTTTATTAGTGGAAAACTTCTTGAAAATAAATGCAGTAAAAATATGTGTAAGTATTATATTTTTTGCTATTTTTGTAAAATCATTTATTGAGAAGATGTAGATAGGTGATTAGGAATTGTAAATTATGCAATCAGATTAATTATGAAAGTTTTATTAGACACAAACATAATTATTCATCGTGAAGCAAGTAGAGTCTTCAATGTTGATATTGGAGTTCTATTTAGATGGATAGATAAAGGTAAATATACAAAATGCGTACACCCTATTACTATTGAAGAGATTGAAAAAAATAGCAATAAGGAAACGGTTGATACACTTTCTGTAAAACTTAAAAGCTATGAGATTTTAAAAACAACAACTCCATTGCGACCTCAAGTAATTGTTGTTTCAGAAACTTTAGATGTTAATCAAAATGATAGAAATGATACAATTCTTTTAAATGAAATTTATAGTGAAAGAATAGATTTTCTAATCACTGAAGATAAGAAAATACATAAAAAGGCAGAACTTCTAGGAATTGATGATAGAGTTTTTAAAATTGATTCTTTTCTGGAAAAAGTTGTTTCAGAAAATCCTGATTTAGTTGATTATAAAGTACTTTCGGTAACAAAAAATTTATTCGGTGAAATAAATTTATCTGACACTTTTTTTGATAGTTTCAAAGAAGATTATTCAGGGTTCGAGAAATGGTATTTGAAAAAATCAGACGAAACTGCTTACGTGACAATAAATAAAGGGAAAATTCTTTCATTTCTCTTCTTGAAAGTAGAAAATCGTGATGAAAATTATTCAGATATTGCCCCAGTCTTTAAACCAAAAAAGAGATTAAAAATAGGTACATTTAAAGTCATAAGCAATGGGGTACGATTAGGTGAGCGATTTATGAAAATAATTTTTGATAATGCTATTCAAAATAAAGTTGATGAAATTTATGTTACAATTTTCAATAAAAGAGAAGAGCAGAAAAGATTGATTGGGCTGCTTGAGGAATGGGGGTTTGTTTACTATGGTACAAAATCATCAAATAATGGTGAAGAATTAGTATATGTTCGTGATTTTACTCCAGCATTCAATATAAATAATCCCAAACTCACATTTCCATATCTATCTAAAGAAACAAATATATTTATGATACCGATTTATCCAGATTACCATACAGAATTGTTACCTGATTCAATATTAACGACTGAGTCTCCTTTCGATTTTATTGAAAATCAACCACATCGAAATGCAATTAGCAAAGTTTATATATCTCGTTCAATTGAAAGAGATATAAGAAAAGGGGATATCATTGTTTTTTATAGAACTGCAGCATCAGGTAGATCCGCCTATTATAGTAGTGTAATTACTACAATTGCAATTGCTGAAGATAAAATTACTGATATTTCAGATGAAAATGATTTTATACTTAAATGTAGAAAAAGAAGTATATTTTCCGATAATGAACTTAGAAAGTATTGGAATTGGTCTCCAAAATCTAGACCTTTCATCATAAATTTTCTATATACTCATTCATTCCCAACAGGTAAAAGAATAAATCGTCAAAGATTATTAGATTTAGGAATTCTTTCAGGTGAAGACAATGAGATTAGAGGATTAAAAAGAATAACTAAAACCCAATTTGAAATAATATTAAGAGAAACGGGAACAAATGAAAGTCTTATTATCAATTAAACCAGAATTTGCATTTAAAATTTTTGATGGAACAAAAAAATTTGAGTATAGAAGATCAATATTCAAAAATAAACGTGTCAAGTCAATAATTGTTTATGCTTCATCTCCAGTTCAACAGGTCATTGGTGAATTTGAAATAGATGAAATATTAAATTTTGATATTGATACACTTTGGCATTTAACTCACGAGTATTCAGGGGTTTCAGAAGACTTTTATTATAGATATTTTTCAGATAAAGAAAGAGGGTTTGCAATAAAAATTAAGAAGTTTTTTAAGTATAAGAACCCTAAATGCCTTAAAGCAGAGTTTAATATGGCACCACCACAATCCTTTTCATATATTGATGATAATTAATTAGTGAATCATTTTATCAAATTTTGCCTTATGCCCAACAAAACAAACATCAAGAATTGCAGATGAAAGTGGCACAAGACTACTTTCAGGTATTTGATTGCACAAAGATTTTTGGGAACATTGATTTTTGTGGTGGTGTTGGGTATCTTTTTGCTATTAATAGTTCGCAACTACGTAGCTTTCACCAATTGACAATTGACAATTTCATGAAAGATAAAAAAAAACTTCCGAAGTTTTCAAAACTTCGGAAGTTTAATAATAATATAGCACTTCTAATTATTGTCAGTGATTATAAGCATATTAAAAGAAAATAAAAGCAGCAACGAGTATTCTCAGGTTTCTTACTTCTTGCGAATCACTTACCTTACCCTTGTTGTCTCTTTTGCCATAAGCGGCTGCCGAGTATTCGAGCTCTGTGGCGATTTGTGTCTTACCTAATTTATAAGCAATACGTGGAGATAATCTATAAATATAATCAATATCCGTACCGGCGTCTTTATTTTGAGTTATACCTCGTGCATAGTAATTACCTACGATTTCATCATTCGCACCCAAATTGGTTTCAAAGCCACCAAAAACTCCAAAGGTCAGGTCTTTACCATATTGCATATCAAGCCATGCAGAGCGGGTATTCATTGCGGAATATTCCCATACTCCTGTAGTTGGGTCAATGCTTTTAACTGCATATCCACCCAACATCAACAAATCAAAAGTATTCTGTCCCTGAAGAACTGAAGCAGTAATATAGAAATCATCAGTTTTGTATCTCATTAGAAAATTTGCAGTAAATCCGGAAGTAACGTTATGGTCTTTGAATCCCTGATCACTTATTAAACGCGGCTTCAGTTCTTTGTAATTTGCATTTGCTGCAAAGTAAAACTTATCAATCGAGTATCTGAGTCCGAGATTCAGCATAGGAAATCCTGCATTCCTAAGGTATGAAGTAGATGGTCCCTGAGGTCCTGTACTTGGGAACTCCATCTCAGTTACTCCTGAAAGCATAGCTTTGAAGTTATCAGTTTTATAGGTATAAGTAACAAGCGGATTTCTTGCAAATGCTACAAAAGGTATTCCTGTGTTGAAAGATATTGTCTGAGCTAATGCTTCAGCAATAAATAATGGATGCCAGTCGTGACCGGCAACTACTTCGTGTTTACCCCAGTCAAGTTTGACATTAGCAAGTCTAAGTCTTACACTCCCGATATCAGTATTTGTGGAGCCAAAGAATTCACCTTCAATTACACCACTTGCTTTAGCTCCAAGGAAATCAGGAGCTTTAATTCTAAATCCAAATCTTGATTGAATTGCCAAAATGTTGAAGTTCAATCCTTCATTAGCATCTTCACCATTTGCTTCAAGACGCGGAGCGGGGTAGAGGAGTACGTGACCATCTCTAACGTTTACTACTTGCCTTGTATCCAAAAAAACGTCAGCTTTAACATAGCCATATGGGGTACCACCCCATTCATTTTGAGAGTAAATTTTGCTTGTTAAGCATATTAACAGTAAAAAAATCAAATATTTATACATAGTTACAATCTTTTAGATATATATTAAGTACTTTTATTAAAGAAAATATTTTAAGAAGTGCAAATGTAACACAATTATAAATTACTAAAAAATATTTATTGAATTTTGAATAATATTTTATTGAATATTAACATAAAACGCATTCTTTGTATCAATATGTGTGTGGATTTTATTTATAATATATTTCTTCAAATTTTTTTAAAGTCATTTGTAATGGGAAATAAATCCTGAATGATTTATTTATTTTATTAAAGTATATCAAAAAAGATTTTAATAGAAATAAATACTCATCTACTTCAGAAAATGTGACTCCAAATAATTGTTTTGTATTGGCATAAATCAAATACAAATTATTAAAGCAGATATTAATGCTTATAATTTTGGTTCCCAGCTCATACCTTCGCAAGGAATATGATTTTTACTTACGTGCATATCGTAAATCTGGCAGACTTGGGCACCTTCATTGAAATGTCTGCATTTACCGCAAAGAGTTTCTTCCTCCAAAACCTTGATTCTTTCTTTAAATTTCTGGTACTGCCTGAAAGCAGGAAATCCAACAAAAAACCAGATAGCAAAAAAGGAATACCACCAATACTGATGAAAATCGTATTGTTTTAATAAAATTAATGTTACAATTATTACTATAGAAGTTCTGAGAATAACACCCCAAACAATAGATCCGGTGGTAACTGCCGGATTATCTGTGAAATTATCTTCTTGCCCGCCTTCGCGGAACATCAAATAATCTAAAATGCGGTCAAATTTCATTTATTGTGCTCATAATATAATTATATTCAAAAACGATATGAGCAGATAAGTATTTTTAAATATTATGATTCAATATGCAAACTATTGATTAAAAGTATCAGAATTAAGTACTGCAAATCTTATCAATCCGGCTGTATTTTTGATTCCTAATTTCTGCATAACATTGTAACGATGGGATTCTACAGTCCTGACTGATAGATAGAGTGTTTCGGCAATTTCCACACTTGATTTTCCGGTTGCTATCAAATTCAGTATTTCCTGCTCTCGCTTAGTAATTTTTATATGAGGCTCGACTTGTGAGCCACGTGTCATAAATTTGTTCTGAGCCAAAAGAACAATTGATTTAGAAAAAACTCTCTCTCCTGTAACTACTGTATGTAGTGCCGCTATAAGCTCTTTAGATGGAATATCCTTTGTAAGATAGCCGTCAGCGCCTGCTGAAAGTGCTTTCTCGAGGTGAGCTCCGTCTTCAAATGCAGTGAGTATTACAACAAAAGTTTCAGAATTTCTTTCTTTAAGTTCGCGTGTAACTTCAACACCTGACATTTGCGGCATCATAATATCAAGCAAAGCAATATCAGGCTTGTGGTAAAGAATTAAGTCCAGAGCATCTCTGCCGTTATTTGCTTCGTCCATTATCTTGAAGGTTTTATCAAGTGACAACATACGTCTGATGCCCGCTCTGACAACTTCGTGATCGTCAGCAAATACCAAACTTACCGGATTTTGTTCGTTAAATATCATTTATTTAAGTTCATTGTATTAATTATACAAACAAAAATAACTAAAATTATATTAAATCAATATTTAAAAAAGCATAATGATTGAATATAATATGTATATTATCAATAATCGTGCTAAATTCCAATATCTTCGTTCCAAATATCTGGAAATTTATTAATAAAATCATTCATCATCAACTTACATTCCTCGTTGTTGAGATTAACCACCTCAACACCGCGGCTTCGAAGCAATTCTTCTTCGCCAATGTAAGTCTGATTTTCTCCAATTACAACTTTAGGAATTCCATAAAGCACAATTGCACCGCTACACATAGAGCAAGGAGAAAGAGTAGTATAAATCGTGCTCTCGCGATATACTTTTGCGGGTAATCTTCCGGCATTTTCCAAAGCATCCATTTCGCCGTGGAGTATTACGCTTCCTGATTGCACTCTGCGATTATGACCTCTGCCGATTATCTTACCGTTATGAACAATTACAGAGCCAATAGGAATACCACCTTCCTCAATTCCTCGTTTAGCCTCATCAATTGCTGCTTTTATGAATTCATCCATAATTATAGGATCCTAATCTTTAAGAGATTTTGATATTTTGATAAAATCATCGTATTGCTGATCGCGGTTTTCGAGAAGTGACCAACTTAGTAATTTATAAAAGTGAGTTTTTGTTTCAATAACGCTAATTATCATGAAAAAGTCATTACCTTCCTGAGTCCAGCTTAGTTCAGCTTGAGCAATCAGATTTCCGTTATTTGAAAATTCCTTAACATCAGAAATCTTGCGATTTTCAGCTTCAAGCAAGTAACTGTCAGTAAATTTCAATAAAAATTCTGTTGGATTCATAAACTTCATACCAAGATATTCAAGGCGATCTTTTGAATCATCAATTACGAGAGTATATGCTTCGCGTGTGATATTTTCATACTGAAGTGAGGCAACATCATTCAACTGATATGTGGGTAACATATAATCAGGAATATCAATTGTAAAGCAGTGTCCGCCCTTTTTTGTTGAAAATGGATTTGATAACAAAATCGCCGGGACCAAAATTATCAACAAACTCAGATATTTTAACATGTCAAATTCTCCAAAACTAATTTTTAAATGATAGATTTTAATTATGCAAATTTATAAAATATTATTAAATAAACTATGAATTTTATAATTTTAATGATTTTGTTCTCAAAATTTCTATATAATTGATGATTAGAAATGTTGAAAATAAAAAAAGAGTTAACTTTTATAAACAAAAATGCTAATTAAGCATTGATTTAATCGTCCTATCAAATTATTATAGATATATTTTAAATAATACTGTTTCAAAATGAAAAAAACACTATTTTTACTAATTTTAGTTCTATTTTTAAATAATTTTACTACAAATTCTCAGGCTTTGTTTCATCCTGACAATTTGAATTTTGAAAAAGGGATGCCTGGATATTTACCTCCTTCGTGGAGCTACTCCAGAAAGCAGTTAGAGGCAGGAATGATAATCGAAACAAGTGATCAGTCACCTGCTGAAGGCAAATTGTGCATTTTTCTTAATAATCCTCAGAAACATATTGATATATCAGACATAGAAGCAACAACTTTACCTATTTATCAGATTTTAGATGCTATACCTTACCGAAATCGCAAAATTACAATTAAGGCTATGGCTAAGTTCGAATCAACAAACACGATGTCTAAGGGCGAATTATGGGCTATTGGCAGGTCAACAAAGGAAGATATAACTTTTTCAATATATCAGGAAGAAAAACCTATAACGTCAAATACTTGGGGTGAGCAGAGTATTACATTCATTGTACCTCCTGAGACTAATGAATTACGTATCGGTGGACTTATTCGAGGCACAGGCAAGCTATGGCTTGATGATTTCAAAATTGAAATACATCAACCCGATAATTCAAAAGATGAGCCTTCAAAAGAGCTTACAAATATTGAGTTATCCAATTTAAAAGCTTTATCTGAAGCTTATGGTTATTTACATTTTTTCAATCCTGCCAATACATTAATCTCAAGTCAGGAAGAAATTCTGACACTTGACGCTATTGCAAAAGTCAGCAGAAGCAAAAATCAGAAAGAACTAATTTCAAATATTCAAAATTATGCAAAATCTCTTTCGCCTCTTGCATTGATAAATCAAAAACAAGCTTATGAATCTATGGTTCCAAAGCCGGATAAAAGTATTGACCATTTCGCTTTATTAAAAAAATATAACGGGGGACCAGTTGATCGCTCTGATGAATTATTTTCAGCTGTTACAATCAATGCTTTTTCAACCCTAAGAGCAAGGGAAGCATCTGCGGTACAGTTAATTGATGCGGTAAAGTATAAGGGTAAACAAGTAAAAATCAGTGCATCAATTAAAGTAGAACAAGCATCACCCGGTGCTAATGCTCAGATTTGGGCAAGAGCAGACAAAATAGCATCAAGAGAGTATGTCGCCGCTACTTCAGCTGAAACACCGGCTATGTCATCAAGCTGGAAAAGATACGAAGTTTCAATGGATTTGCCTGATGATATTCATGTTATTAAGTTAGCATTGGTATTTCTGGGAGAGGGTAAATCATATTTTGATGATGTAAAAATTGATATTGTCGAGAATGGAAAAAAAATTGATGAAATTACTGTTTTCAATTCAGGATTTGAATTAATTGCTGAAAATGGTATGCCTGAATACTGGAGTATCGAAGATGCAGTGATACAAGCAGGTTACTCAATTTTGACTGATAGTCTTGAAAGTACAAAAGGAAAGTTCTCTCTAAAAATTGAATCTGATAATAATGGAAGATTAAATTATCCTTTAATTGGAAAATATTATTCACACAAAATTTCTAACGATTTATATTTGCATCACCCGTATATTTACTATGGTGATGGTGATAAGCCGCTTCCAGAAATAAATATAGCTGAAAAAGATATAGTAACTAAACCAAGTGGTTATAATCTGAATTATAATGACAATTATACAAGAATAGCAGCAACAATAAAGCTGTGGAATATAATTAAGCACTTTTCTCCAAATCCGATTGAAGAAAGAACTCTTGATTCAGCACTGACCGTGGCTTTAAAAAAGTCGTCAACGGATAAGGATATTTATGATTTTCATGCAACTGTAAGGTCACTTTTACTTATAACGAAAGACGGAAGGTCTGCAGCCTGGCATCCAGAAATAGCAATTGATTATTCTTTCCCATTTGTTTTGCGTTATATTAATGACAGAGTATTAGTCAGCAATGTTGTTGATACTACTTTAAACCTTTCTTATGGTGATGAATTGGTTAGCATTGACGGCATTCCGATTAATAATATTCTCAATAATATAATTCACATAATTCCGGGAAATAATAATAGTTTAAAAATTCTAAAAGCTCTGACTGAAATACGTTCCGGTAATAAAGACTCAGAAGCTATTTTGAAATTCCGCAAAAGTGACGGTTCGGAAATTGAAGATAAGTACAAACGTAACTTCTTGATGCAAAATGTATTTGAATTTCGCCCTCCTGCAATTGCTGAGCTTGATAGTGGCTATGTTTATATTGATTTAACCGAGATGAATGATGTCAGACTTAGAGATTATATTGAGCCTTTGTCAGAAAGAAAAGGATTGATACTTGATTTGCGTGGATTTACATCGGTAAGTGAATACCTGCTCGCATTTTTCAAAACCGGAGAATTAAGCACTCCAAAATGGTCTGTACCTGTTTACACTTTCCCAAATCATCATGAGTTAACGAATATTGAGTTCGGTGGTAAAGATATTTCAGGAAATGGTAAACTTTCAGATAAGAAGTTGATATTTTTGATTGACGAGAAAACTACAGGTTATGCCGAAGCTATTATTTCTATGGCTAAAGCCAACAAAATAGGTCAGACTCTCGGTCAACCGACAAGCGGATATGCTTCGGAATCAATTGCTTTCAGACTGTATGGCAATATGGGAGTATCATTTGCCGGGCTAATGGTAAACTCACCTGAAGAAGGTAAAGCAATTTTTGGAAGTTCAATTCAGCCTGATATACTTATGGATTATGAAGTAACAAATCTTGCTGTTGAATATGACAATTTTATACTCAAAGCATTAGAATTAATTAAAAAATGATTACTTTTAAATATATTTATTAATTTGTTTTTGGAGAATTTTTATGAAAAAACTGAATTTATCATTGATTACAGCAATTTTACTTCTTGCTGTAACGAATTTATTTGCTGCTGATACAAAAGAAGTAAACATTCAAACTAATCTGCATTGCGGCTCATGCGCATCTAAGATTGAAAAAGGTTTGAAAAAATCTTCTGGTGTGATGGAGGCTAAATCAAATGTAGAAAGCAAAGTTGTAACTGTGAAGTATGATGCCTCGAAAACTGATGAAACAAAAATAACTAAAGCAATTTCTAAAATGGGTTATGATGCAGAAGTTGTTGCTAATAAAAAAAGTGATGGATGCTGCTCAACAGATAAATCAACTAAATCATCCGGCAAAGATTGTTGCGATACAAAAGCAACTAAATCAGCTCCAAAGAAGTAAGGTTGATGTAATTATATCCGTGAAATCAAATAAAAAAATGTCAAATTAATCGTAATATTAGTTTGACATTTTTACTTAATAGGATTAAGTATCAGTTATCGAGCAAGCAGATACACTATTATTCACAAGCAAAAAAAAAATAATCCACCGGTTAGGATGCTCACTTTCCACTTAATTAATTAGATTCGTAAGAATTGACTCCCTACATCTTAATAAATTTTTCTACCTTAATACCAATTCTGACAAAATATACACCTGCCGGCAAATGGGATATGTCAATTCTCTTTGTGGATACGCAAAGTCCTGCACCTGCATATATAACCTCAATTCCCAGTACATCGAATATTTGTATTGATTTATCCGAAAGATTTGCTGATAGGTTAGCAATCAATATAGTAGAATTTCCAAGAATAGTAATATCAATTTCATCTGTTTGATTATTGTCTTCAACTGATGTGTAATTATCTAAAATGTATTTATAAGCATCAGCCAGATTAGGCATTTTACCAATATTTTTATCCAAAGTAGCTGAGATAGTTCCCGTATCATAAAGTACATCTCTTAGTGTTTTTGGGTCTAACTTAGCACCTGTCATTGCGTGAAACATACCCTGAAGAGATACGGCAACAGGTGCTACAATTGCTGATGCTCCGGAAGTACCTCCAAACGAATGAGTATAAGCCCTTGTTTTACCTGCTTGTGGATCATTAAATGCTGCACCATAACCTGCTGTTGTAGTTTTTTCTCCATTTGCAAATAAATCAATTCGACTTCCGTAGGGAGAGAAACCGAGTATTCGGTTACTTTCCAGAGATCCGGCTGCTACCATAATAGCGCCTGAATTTCGGACAGTTCTATCAAAAACTCCATTAAGAAAATTAGTGTCAAGGTTCAATCCTCCATTGCCTCCGGCTTCCACAACAGTTATACCCTTTTCTGTTGCAAATTTGATTGCGTCAAAAGACGCGGCATAAAACTCAACAGGTCCATAGCGACCGGTGGCAGGGTAAGGAATATTGGTTTGCTGTTCAATTAAAATTACATCTCCAAAATCAAGTATATTAGCAGCATCAAGTATTGCCCGTGCTACGTTATAATTGCAATTTGGAGTGCTGTAACAAGGGTATGCAATATAAATTTCAGCATCTCCTATCATTCCGTCAATTCCAAAATCATTCTCAGAAGCATATGCAATTCCAAGAACTGCTGCACCATGGTCATGCCAGCTGGTTGAAGGGTAAGAAAATTCTGCATTAGCGACCTTCAATTTTTCATCGTCAAAGTCTTCATGGTCTAATATTGTAGCATACTCAACATCACAATACTTTATGCCACTACCTTTTGCCCCGGGCAGGTGCTTTATCTGCGAATATCCTGTACCAAGGCTTGCCGGTTTGAAATATTCCTGTCTATTTCTGAAATCAGGTGTTGCATTCGATGGTGGGACAGGATAGGGCTCAAAATATGCAACCTGAATATAATCCATTTGATTCAATTCATCAGCAAGTTCTGATGCTTGCTTAATTGTATAATCTTCTAAGTGAATCTCGAAATACTTTGTTAATTCATTATATGATGAAATCGTATATACATTTTGACTGCCTAATGGTGGATTTGCATCATGATTTATATGGAAATATGAATTAATCCTGAGATTTGAAATTTTCGGATGATTTATCAAATTATCATAGCCGTTAAAGCCATTTACTTTGACTATCAATTTTGAATAATCCATAAAATCAAAATATTTGTTACTATATTCGAATTTAGGATAATAGCTAAAAACCGGAAAAATATTAGCACCGAAAATTGAAAATATATACAAAAAGAGTATCGAACGCTTCATAAAATTTAATCCACAAAATGATATAATTTATAAAATATATAGACAAACTAAAGTCCAAAAAGTTACATAAAAAAAAAGCCGTCTGAATTAATTTTCCAGACGGCTAAAGGAGATTTCTTTTATGATACTTCTAAAATACTAATCTTCATATTCACTAAGCGGAGTACGGACAATAACCTGAACAGTTCTGTTATAGAATCTGCCTTCAGGAAGGTCATTTGTGTAAAGTGGGTCTTCCTCACCTACACCTTTTGAATTAAGTTGATTGTATGTACTCTTAGTTTCCTTGTTGATTCCATTTTGAACTGAGTTAGCACGTCTTGTTGATAATTTCATATTATGGTCATACATACCAACAACATCCGTGTGTCCGATTACTTCGATTTTGGAAGTTGGACGACATCTTGAATAAACGTAATCTCTCATGATTCTTTCATTGAGAGGTCCTGCATTATCACTATCAAATGGGAATAGAATTAGATTGTAAATTTCACGAGTAGTATCCATTGTACCTTCAGTACGGAGTCTTGATTGTGTGACCTGAAGAACAGGAATATCAACCTCGTCAGAAGTACATTCAGCGCCGGTTTGAGTCGTGATAACAAGCTGAGCAGTGAATGCAACTTCATCAGTAGGATAAACTCTTGCAGTGCTTTGCCAGTTCCATTCTTTCTTTTCGTCAATTGTTCCAATGTCAGAGATAGTTCTCCACATTTCGTTATTACGTTTAATTTCAATTCTTCTCTTAACAACAAGTGCATCTTCTATACCGTTCTTCATAGCCCATGTCATATTTCTTGGCTGTGGCTCAGTTACAGAACCAATATCAAATACAGGTTTTACAACTTCCCAATCGCTGCACCAGATTTCAACGCGACGGTTTTCTTCAACACCGATTGAGTCAACTCTGGTACTTGTTGGAACTTTTGGAGTACCTTGTTTATTATGAAGTTCAAGTTTCATTCTTGATTCGCTAATTTGCCAAATATCCCGCAAGTAATTGTATATTTTTTGAGCTCTTGAGTCAGCAAGTTTAGTGTTATTCTTTTCACACTGCGTTAGCCCATCATTAGTACCATTAATAACAATTTTGGCATCAGGATTATTGCGTAATCTGTATCCGTAAATATTTAATAAGTGATAATATTTATCTAATGTACCACCAAGAATTGTAGTATCAGTAAATATTTCTGTCTGCTCAGGTGAATCAAAAAGTATATATCTTTCAGGAAGTTCATCAGAGCATTGGTCAAAGAATACATAATTAAGCAAGGGATAAAGATTCCAGGTTTTTGTTTCTTTCATCACAAGACCTCTCCAGCTACCCATACTTGGTTTATTGATTTTTTGCTGAGCAATATATTCAGCTTCATCAATTTCCGGTGCAAGAGTTGGTCTTTGTCCAAGAGTAATAACAACATCAATTTCATCAGCAGGCTTGTTGACTTCATCCGGATCTTCTGTCATATCAGGACGTGTAACCCGCTGAGTAACAGTTTTACTGCCGTATTTCGGGTGTGCTGCTGTAATTTCAAGGTCAACATATTTCAATGAGTCTTTAGGATTGCCATAATCTGGATTTGATATCACTACTTCAAATTTTGGTTTAAATGTAGTTATGCTGTCCTTAACAACTCTGCCTGTAACAGGATTCTTAACTGTAACAACAGCAGGGATGAATTCTTGAGAGCATTCGTCAATTACTGTTGTAAGGACTGTAACAGCACGGAAGAACGAAGGCACAAATGCCATAAATAAATCAAGATTTCCCTGATATCCGGGTAAATCTTTTCTTGTTGAAGAAAAATAAATTATGTCACCTGATGCAGGCAAAGTAATAAATGCTTCATCATCTTTAGTATTAATAGGCTGTCCAAGATTTTCAGGTTTAGACCATGAATCAGATACCGGGTCATACCTTGTAAAATAAAAGTCTAAACCACCATAATTTGGTTTATGGCTGTTAGAAGCAAAAAACAATGTAGAATTGTCAGCAGCAATAAACGGTGTATATTCCCATCCTTTAGTGTTGATAGCTTCAAGATTTACTGCCGGTTTCCAGTCTTCAAGATCATCATCCCAGTCACAATACCATATATCCATATTTTCGATGACAGGTTTTCCGTTACTGTTTGGACCTTTTCTTGTAGAAACAAAATATATACGCTTCTGGTCAGGAGATATTGATGGCTGGGATTCCCAGTTATCAGTATTTACATTAGCGCCAAGGTTTACAGGTCTGCCCCATTTATCGCCTTCTATAGTGGACTTGTAAATATCACACTTCCCAAAGCCATCAGGACGGTCACAAGCTGTAAAATAGAGAGTTTGTCTGTCAGCCGAAATTGATGCAGCGCCTTCATTAAGCTCTGTATTTACATTGAGATAATTTAAGCCGGTTAATGTATCAATATTGTATGGTGTGAAGAATACAGTATCTAAGCGATCATTCTTCTTGGCTGCCCAGAAATCATGCGAGGGAGTGCCATTATTTTCCTTTGAACCCAGGCGATCAGATACATAAAACAAAGTTTTACCGTCAGCACTGACAGTAGGTGCATAATCTACACCCGGTGAATTTACAATCGGACCGAGATTAATAATCTTTATCCTTTGTGTTTTGCCTAAAATTCCTTTATCACCCTGCTGAACTACTATTTCAGCACTCAGTAAATAAAGTGACCCCGGGGCATTAATCTGCATTGCTTCAGACTTTGTACCGGTAGCCTGTGAAAAAAGATTTATACCCGTTAGTAAAGACATAAATGTCAGAGCAAACATAACTGTAATAATTCTTTGCATAAGCTCATACCTGTTTAAAATAACTTAAAATATATTTATTGCTAATTAAAAATTCCGTTTATTCCCGGTAAATTTCATAATAATATGATTTTACAAGTACTTATAATCAAGTTTTCAAAAAACAAAATTTATGATTCAAAATTTACACAAACTTCACAGCAAGTTAATAAACTTTTTTTATGAAACCAAAAAAAAAATCACTTTTATCAAGTTTTAATCATAAATTAATAAAAAAAAAGTTTTTCACAATTTGTAAATTGTAAAAAACTAATTTAGTGAAAAGTATTCAAAAGACAAAGAAATTTTAGTTGATTTGCGATAAAAATTTACAATATGTACTTAAAAAAATCATATATGAAAATTAATTAATGCAACTTGAATCCTAATTCAATGAAAAATCTCCATTGGTTCAATCTGAAGTTCTGACCCTCATCTGAAATATCATTAAAAGGTACGTTGTATTGTAGGTATGGCATCAGATAGGTCGTTTCGCTGAAATTAATCTTAAAACCTAATGCCGGCATCAAACTTAATACTAAGTTGTTTAATTGCCTTATCTCAGAATCCTGTACATTAACCCGATATCCTGTCCTACCCGGAATTCTTATCGTTACGACAGCACCGTTACTAAGCGTTGCTTCTTTTTGAAGTAATTCCTTGTCATGCTTAAGAGATGAAGAGAAAATATATGAAGCTCCAAATCCGAGTCTGAAAAACATAAAACTGAAAGGCTCCATTTTGATATATGGCATCGCTGTTAAATTATGAATATTCAGGTCGGCTGTATGCCGGAATTGTACATTGATATTTTCTCTGATTCCACTATTTTCAAGCTCAAATGGTATTATTTCATTTTCCCTGAACGTGCTGCTTAAAGCAGAGTAATCGTAGAAACCGGCAATGCCGTATTTTAGCCATGGAAGTGCAACTCTGTCATAGGCGGCTCCAATAGTAAAACCGGTACCAACTCCAGATTCAAAAATGCAATCGGAGCAATCAACATAAAATTCCCCGGATTGAAAATTCTGCCCCAATCCGATTAATACTCCAAAATATCCCGGCACTCTATCCTTTGCCGGCATTAAAGGAGTTGATACATAAGGTGTTTGACCAAGTGATGCAAAGGTCAAACTAAAAATAATAACAATATAAATATACAATAGACGCATTATACTTTACGTAATATGGTTTTGAAACTATGTAAATAACTATTTAAACTAATATTTATTATGGAAAAATTTTCAGGAAGCGAAGAATTTATTGAAAATTCTGAATATTCACCGACCGTCAGACAACTTGCAGTAAGAATTTTGAATAGATATGACAGAAGTGATTCTTATATTGATAAACTACTTAGTAACGAACTCAGGCAAGAAAATATTGACCATAGGGATAAAGCATTACTAAATGAAATTGTTAATGGTGTAATCAGATGGAGAGGAAAAATTGACTGGATTCTTACAGGATTTTATCATGGAGATTATCAGAAATGTTTGAATTTAGTAAAAAATTCTATGAGAATTGCATTATATCAAATGCTTTTTTTGAATAGAATACCTATCCCTGCTGCAATTTACGAATCAGTTGAAATTGTCAAGAAAATACAGGGCGATAAAACAGCTGCTATAGTTAATGGTGTACTTAGAAATATTGCAAGAAATGTTGAGAATATAAGATACCCGGATAGGGCTGAGGATGAAATTTATTTCTTTGCGGTTTTGTATTCTCATCCCAAATGGATGGTCAAAAGATGGATTGAACGTTTCGGTTTGCAGGAAGCCGAAAAACTTATGGATTACAACAATCAGAGACCTTATGTTCCGGTGAGAGTTGTTGAAACAAATACTGACATTGATTCAATTAAGGAAATCTTCAAAACACATAATATTACATACTCCGAGTCTCCGTTTCACAAATCAACATTACTTTTGGAATCTCCAAGATATGATATATCATCAAGCGAAATTTTTAAATCCGGTAAAATTACAATTCAGGATCCAAGCGCTTCGATAGCAGCAAGACTTGCTGACGCAAAGCCCGGTCAGTCGGTTATTGATTTATGTGCCGCTCCGGGTGGGAAATCATTTTTACTTGCTGAAATGATGGAAAATCAAGGAAAGGTTCTGGCTGTTGATAAACATGAATCCAAACTTCGCTTTATCAATGACGGAAAAGTTAGATTGGGGCTTGATATTATCGAAACAGTAACCAAAGATGCCGAAACTAACAAATTTGATGAATCCCCTGATATTGTTTTTGCAGATGTTCCCTGCTCAGGTCTTGGAACAATTGCAAAAAAACCTGATATTAAGTGGAAAAAAGAAACTGAGGACCTCGCAAAATTAATTCCCCATCAAAGAAAAATTCTTGAAAATGCATCTAAAATTGTAAGAAAGGGTGGAGTAATCATTTATTCTACATGCACCATCGAACCGGAAGAAAATGAAGATAACATCAATTGGTTCCTAAATAACCATCCTGAATTTTCAATTGACCCTGCAGAAAATTATATTCATCCGGCTCTTTGTAAGAACGGTTTTTATTATTCAATTCCTCATATAACCAAGATGGATGGAGCTTTTGCAGTCAGGTTAATCAAAAATTCCTAGCTTGATAAATTCATTTAAAACAGTAAATTAAGATTTGTAAAATATTATAATTAAAAAAATGGCAGAAGACAATAAAATTATTTTTTCTATGGTTGGAGTTGGAAAGGTTTTCCCTCCAAATAAAAGAGTTCTTAACAACATTTACCTTTCATTTTTCTATGGTGCCAAAATTGGCATTATAGGATTAAACGGCTCGGGTAAATCTACTCTATTAAAAATCATTGCCGGACTTGACCAAGCCTATGAAGGTAATGTGGTTTTCTCCCCCGGATATAAGGTTGGACATTTATCTCAGGAGCCTGAACTTGATGAAAATGCAACTGTAAAAGAGGTTGTATCACAAGGTGTTCAGGAAATAGTTGACCTTCTTAAGGAATATGAAGATATTTCAGCAAAATTTGCCGAACCAATGGAAGATGACGAAATGCAGAAAGTCATTGACCGTCAGGGTGAGCTGACTGATTTAATCGAGAGATATGGTGGCTGGGAACTTGACAATAAGCTCGATCGTGCTATGGATGCTCTCCGCTGTCCGGATGGGGATACTCCTATAAAAATTCTTTCAGGCGGTGAAAGAAGAAGAGTTGCACTTTGCAGATTGCTTCTTAGTGAGCCTGACATACTTCTTCTTGATGAGCCTACTAACCACCTTGATGCTGAGTCAATTCAGTGGCTTGAGGAACACCTGAGGCAGTATAAAGGCACTGTAATTGCAATAACACATGATAGATACTTCCTCGATAATGTTGCAGGCTGGATTCTTGAATTAGACCGCGGCGAAGGAATTCCTTGGAAAGGTAATTATACTTCATGGCTTGAGCAAAAGTCTAAGAGGCTGGAAGAAGAAGGCAAGCAGAATGAAAAACGTATGAAAACTCTCGAACGTGAGTTGGAATGGGTGCGTATGTCACCTAAAGCCAAGCAAACTAAATCAAAAGCAAGACTTTCGGCTTATGAAAGAATGCTTGATGAAGATGTGAAACAAAAAGAAGAAAAACTTGAAATATTCATTCCTAACGGTCCAAGATTAGGCAATAATGTGATTCAGGCAAATAATCTTACAAAAGCTTATGGCGACAGAATTTTATTTGAGAATCTCAGTTTTGAGCTACCGCCTGCCGGAATCGTTGGTATAATCGGACCCAATGGAGCAGGTAAGACTACATTATTCAGAATGATTATGGGATTAGAAAATCCTGATAATGGAGACATTACTATCGGTGAAACTGTGAAAATGTCCTATGTTGATCAGCTTCATACCAGTATTGACTTGGATAAGACCGTCTATGAGCAGGTTTCGGGTGGTAATGATTTAATGACACTTGGTGGTAGAACCGTAAATTCAAGAGCCTACGTAGCAAAATTTAATTTCACAGGTCCTGACCAGCAAAAAAAATGCGGAATACTCTCAGGTGGTGAGCGCAACAGATTGCATCTTGCAGAAACTTTAAAAGGTGAAGGAAATGTAATTCTTCTTGATGAGCCTACAAATGATATTGATGTGAATACTCTCAGAGCATTAGAGGAAGGTTTGGAAAATTTTGCCGGTTGTGCTGTTATTATATCCCACGACAGATGGTTTTTGGATAGAATTGCTACACATATTTTATCTTTTGAAGGGGATTCACAAGTTTATTTCTTTGAAGGTTCATATAGCGAATACGAAGAAAATAAGAAGAAAAGACTTGGTGATACAGGTCCACACAGAATTAAATACAAAAAATTGAAAGATTAATTATAACCTGAATTGATGTGGACTAATTTAAACCACAAATGAAATGCTTCTGTTTGTAGATATTACAGCACCTTCTGCAGACTCAACAGTAATAAGCTCGTCGTCATAATAATGGATGGCGAGCAATTTTAATCCACTCTCAGATAAATATTTTTCGAAAATTTCCAATATTTGTTTAATATTCGGTGATTTATCAAAATAATTTTTGAGTTCGTTGCTGTGACGATTGAAAATAATGCTAAAAATATTTCCAACATCAATATCCTCGTACGATCCAGTGCTTATTCCCATCATTCGTCGTATATTAAATTGAGATCTGACTACTAATGTGATAAGCTTAGTCTTTCCGGCAATCATAAAAGGAAATGTCCAGTGATAAGCAGCATCACTACCTGTACAAATCGTATTCCAAAAGTACATTGACTGGATAAAATCAGAAATTCTGCCTGTAAGATATTCATTGTTGTCAAATAATTGAGATGAAGATAATTTTTTCATTAAAGTATAAAAATTTAAGCCCTGAGTTTCTGAATTTACTGATAAAAAGTCAACACCTAAATTTGGTTCATTTTTTGAATTATAATATTTCATTCTGAAGGGGTTTAATATCGCTTTTAGATTTTCAGGTAGTTCCGAAAATTTTTTTAGAAGTACACTGCTAATATAACTATCCATATATTTCATGCCATAAAAATATTTATATGAGGTACTGAAAATATCAAATTCGAATGAAATACCTGACTCTGAGAGCCAGAAAAGTGTCCTGCTAAGAGCTTCAACATCATAAACGTTATTATTCGGTACCCGCTCATAGAATTTATAAAAATTCAGCAGATCATCTTTGTATATCATATTTTTAAAAGTAAGATAAATATCAGCTGTGTAATAGTAAATATCATCCTGTGGAAGATCGAGTATTCTGACAATATCTTCTTTTTTTCTTTTTACTCTTTTAAAAAATGACTGTACTGCGTGAACTTTAATCACAAGTCCGGGTTCAACACTTGTAATTTTAAAAAATAGCTCATCTCCTTTTTTGAGCCCTTTATGCAGATAACAATTAAAGTCTCCGCTTGGAAGTCTGACAAGTCCTGTTCCATTTCCGTCTGTTGTGAGTATAGTTCCTTGCAATATTTCTCCTACTCTGAAATGCTTTAGCCTTGGCTGAGATTTATTACTACTCTGACGGACATAGTAATTCTTAACACCATAGCTTTGTGGACCAATTTTTTCGATTCCGTCCTTAATTTTCATTTGTAGGTTTAGGTCTTCCATTTCTAACTAACTCAATACTTTACTTTAATATATATCGTCTGAATGAAATATTTATTTAAATTTTTTTGAAAATATTTGAAATTTCATTTTTTTCTGATTGAAAGATTAAACCTTTTTATAATTTTGTATGTCTAAAAATCGTAAATAAATAATTTCTTTTTAAATATTTGAGGTTTTCTATGAATTTTCTGAAATTATCTTTAATAATTGTAACGAGTATTTCTCTTGCCTTTCTAAGCTCTTGCAGTGAAAGTAACAATATCGCAGGTAGTGATAGTCTTTCACCCGATCAACTTTCAGTTTTCGAATACAATGTCGAAAACTTTGAAATCACTGAAGCCACTATTGACAGTGACATCAAATTGGACGAATTACAGCCAATGCGCCCTGATGGCAAATTAGACGAAAGAAGATTGCCGCCACATGTCCGAAACAAAATTATATTGCAAAGAGTAATCAGAGCAATGGAACTTGATGATGAGCAAATGGCAGCTCTTAGAGAATTGCTCAATAAACACCATATTTGCGAAATTCAGTGGTTCCGTAAGCTTCAAGCTGTAAGGCAAGCAATCGTACAGCGTGCTAATGTTGAAAGACGTGAAATTATGCAGCAGGTCAAAAGCGGAGATATTACTCGTGAACAGGCTCAGAGGTTGATTAATCAGCTTAATCAAAAGGTTAGGGAAGCTATGATCAACAATCCTGCTTTAGTTGAAATCCGTGAAGGATTAAAAGATTGTCGTGATGAATTATTTGATGCTATTGCTGAACTTTTAAATGAAGAACAACTCGAAATCTGGGAAAGATTTCTAAATAGTCTCAAATAATTTTTTTAGATTTCTATAAATCAATGCCCTCTTTTATTAAATGAAGTGGGCATTTTTTTTTAAATTGAATATTTGAATAAATTAAACGTTTACATAAAAATAAATTAAATTGGAAAAAATAAAATGAATATCATAAACCCAAAATATCCTGAAAGAATTATTTGCTTGACTGAAGAAACTACTGAAACTCTCTATAGGATTGGTGCAGACAAGCTGATAACAGGCATTACAGAATATACTGTAAGACCTGAAAAAGCTAAACTCGAGAAAGAAATTGTATCAAGATATCTTGATGCTGACATTGACAAAATTCTTGATATGAAGCCGGATTTAGTTCTCGCATGGTCTGATTTACAGGCAAATATTGTTAGTGATTTGATTAAAAATGGGGTAGAGGTTTATACATTTAATCATAGAAGTGTCGAAGGGATTTTATCTATGATTTTAAAATTGGGCGCAATCACAGGTTTTGAATCTGAAGCTGACAGATTGATTGAAGAGCTTAATCATAATATACAAGAAGCAAAACTTGCAGCCCAAAAATTGAAAAGAAAACCTAAAGTATATTTTGAGGAGTGGTTTAGCCCGATAATTACCGGAATTTGTTGGGTTAGTGAAATAATCGAAATTTGCGGTGGAGAAGATATTTTTGAAGAGCATCGTTTATCGCATAATGCAAATGGCAGAATTGTAGAAGATGATACAGAAATTATCATAAGAAATCCCGACATAATATTAGCTTCATGGTGCGGAAAGCCCTTCCGAAAACAAACTATGCTAAAAAGAAAGGGCTGGGATAACATCAATGCTGTAAAAAGTAATAATATTTTCGAAATTGATTCGGGTATAATTCTCCAACCCGGTCCTGCCGCACTATCAGACGGGCTGAAAATATTAACTGAAATATTTACAAAATGGAGCGAGAAAAATTAGTAAATAATTATGGCATTCTTGCCATAATAGTTTCACCTGCAACTACACGGTCTCCAACTTTTGACATAAACTCAGTTCCTTTAGGCACGAAAATATCCATTCGGGAACCGAATTTCATCATTCCGATTTTATCACCGGCTTTTAGATTGTCGTTAACGTTAACATCGCATACAATTCTTCTGGCAAGCACTCCAACAATCTGCTTGAAAGCTACTTTTCCTGATGATGTAATCACGCCGATTTTACTGTGTTCGTTAAGCTCTGAAGATTTTGGATGATAGGCTACAAGATATTCACCGGGAAAATATTTGTAATACTCAACCTTGCCCGATACAGGACTTCGATTAACATGAACATCAAGCGGAGATAGGAAAATACTTATCCTGATTGCCTCACCCTGAACGTAGTCTTTTTCAATGTCATCAGTTATTTCAACTACTTTGCCGTCAGCAGGTGCTAAAATGAATTTATCATTTTCCAAAACTTCAGTAGGTATCACTCTTTCAGGGTCCCTGAAAAAGACAAAGGCAAATATAAATAAAATTATACCAAAGCTTAGGGGTATATAGTTGAACCATGATTTTGGCAAAAAAGTACCTAAAGCTATTAAAAGTAATGATATTACAATTATAGCTAAAAAATTATCTACTCCATATTTAGTTATCAACATAGCAGTTCCATAAGTGAAAAAATCAATATTTATTTTTGTTTTCAAAAACTAAATTTGTAAATTTACTTTTTAATTTATGCAAAATAATAAAAAGTTTTTTAATATCATACAACAGGCGTAAAAATGGAATTTACAGTATTACTTTCGGATTTACAGAAAGTACTCCAAAAGGTACTTCCGGCAGTACCACCAAAATCTACAGTTCCGGTTTTGGAGCATCTTTATTTCAAACTTGACGGTAACAGGTTGCAAATTATTGCTACTGATCAAAATATTACAATAGTTGCAAATACTGAAGTTATCAGCGAAACAGCAGGAGCGATTTTAGTTCCTGCAAGAATGCTGAATGAAATCATTAAAGCTTTGGGAACTGTCGGCTCCATCAAATTTGAGACTAATCTCGAAAATTTTGAGGTAAAAATTATTTCAGCTAAAGGCACTTACGAAATGAAAGGACTTGACCCGGATGATTATATAGACATACCTCAACTTTTCGATACTGAAGCAGCATTTGATGAAGCAGAAGGAGTTGTTTCATCAATGCATAACAGAGCTGAATTTACACGTGAGCAAATTGTTCGCTTAGCTGACAAAACAATATTCAGTGTTTCGACTGATGAATACAGAATAGCTATGACAGGTGTATTCTTTCAATTCCGCGAAACTTTTGTGAATGCTGTTGCTACAGATAGCTTCAGACTTTCTAAATGTACGGTTAATTCTGATAAACCCATATTTCCACAAAATTTTGACTTGTTACTCCCAGCGAAAGCGGTTGAAATTTTAAAGAAAGTTGATTCAGATGTTATTATGACTACCATAGAAAATTATGGTAAGATAACTCACGCAAGATTTGATATGGAAAACTCCACATTCATGACAAGAGTCATTGATGAGAAATTCCCACCTTATGAATCAGTGCTTCCAAAGGGAAATGAGCTTTTGCTTACAGCCGATCTTAATGAGTTTATTACTGCATTGAAGCGTGTTTCACTCTTCTCGAATGAAAAATCCCGTCAGGTGAGATTTTTCATCGAATCAAATCAAATTAAAGTGTTTGCTGAAGATGAAGAAACCGGCAAACATGGTCATGAAATTATATCATGTGAATTTAACAGACCTGAATTTTCTATTGCATTTAATTATAAATTTGTTCTTGATGCACTTGAAAATATTGATACAAAAGATACACAGGATAATATTTTTAATATGTCCTTCTCAGAACCGAATCGCCCTGCTTTAATAACTCCTAAATCAGATGCAAATGAATTATTAATGCTAGTTATGCCGGTAAGAATTACAGCATAAAAATATTCCTACTTGAAATCTTAAATTCCCTGATATTATAACAATGATATGTAATATCAGGGATTTTTTTATAAATATGACACTAACAATGAATTTATTGTGAATATATTATTATAAAAAACAAATTTTTGACAATGTTTTTCACAATAAACTTGTCTATTTACAATTATGTATGTATTTTTGTATTAATGAATTTTATTAATTTGAAAATTAATTTTTATTTAGTTTTACTCTTTTTGAGGAAATATTATGGCGATGATTGAAGAAAAAATCAAAGAGCTGATGAAGATGCGTGAAACAGCACGCCTCGGTGGTGGTGAAAAACGAATTGAAGCCCAACATAAGAAGGGAAAATACACAGCACGCGAACGTATCAGTATGCTTTTGGATGAGGGAAGTTTTGAAGAATTTGATATGTTTGTTACACATAGAACACGCGACTTCGGACTTGAAGGTACCGAAGTTTTATCTGATGGTGTTGTAACAGGTTATGGAACGATTGACGGTAGATTAGTATTTGTATTTTCACAGGACTTTACAGTCTTTGGTGGCTCATTATCAGAAATGTATGCCCAGAAAATATGCAAAGTAATGGATAAAGCCATGAAAGTCGGTGCCCCAATTATCGGTATCAACGACAGTGGTGGAGCGAGAATTCAGGAAGGTGTGAAATCACTCGGTGGGTATGCTGATATTTTTCAACGTAATATTATGGCATCGGGTGTTGTTCCTCAAATTTCTGCAATTTTCGGTCCTTGTGCAGGTGGTGCTGTTTATTCGCCGGCATTAACAGATTTCACAATCATGACAAAAGGTACGAGCTATATGTTCGTAACCGGTCCAAAAGTTGTTAAGACAGTAACAAATGAAGATGTAACAGTTGAGCAGCTTGGCGGCGCACACGTTCATGCAACTAAATCAGGTGTTAATCACTTTGTGGCAGAGAATGAGGAAGAAGGATTATTGCTTATTCGCAAAATATTGAGCTTCTTTCCACAAAACAATATGGAAGACCCGCCTATTTACTCCTGCTCTGACCCAATTGACAGATTAGAAGATAAATTAAATTATATTATTCCTGATAATCCGAACAAACCTTACGACGTGAAGGATGTCATTCACTCAATAGTTGACGATGACGAATTTTTAGAAATTCAAAGAAATTATGCCCAGAATGTTGTTACAGGTTATGCGAAATTCAATGGAATGCCGGTTGGTATTGTAGCTAATCAGCCAAACTATCTTGCAGGTGTACTTGATATTAATGCTTCACGTAAAGCGGCAAGATTTGTAAGATTAACAGATGCTTTCAACATTCCAATTCTTACTCTTGTAGATGTTCCCGGATTCTTGCCGGGTACAGCACAAGAATACGGCGGCATCATTATTCACGGTGCTAAGCTGTTATTTGCTTACGGAGAAGCAACAGTACCTAAGGTAACTGTCATTTTGAGAAAAGCTTATGGCGGTGCTTATGATGTAATGAGTTCAAAGCATTTACGCGGTGATATAAACTACGCCTGGCCCACAGCAGAAATCGCAGTAATGGGACCAAAAGGTGCAATAGAAGTATTATATAGTAAAGAACTTGCTGAATTTGCTGATCCGAATGACAGAGCAAAATATTTTGCTGAAAAAGAACAGGAGTATAAAGATAAATTCGCAAATCCTTATGTTGCCGCAAAATATGGGTATATTGATGATGTTATAGAGCCAAGAAATTCAAGATTTAGAATTATTCGTGCTTTACAGATGCTCGCTTCTAAGAAGGATAACAATCCACTCAAAAAACATGACAACATACCATTATAAGGAGATATGATGATGACATACGAAATTTTAAATGGTATGACAAAACTAATCGCGGGATTATCGGATGCGGGTGTTAAAAGTCTGAATAGTATCACTTTCGATTTGCAAAATCAGTACATGGACGATGCTACAGTAATGTCGGTTGTAGGGATTGTGATTGTTTTTGCTGTATTGACGATTACAGCATTTGCAGTTGCAGGCACAGCTAAAGTAATAAAAAAAATACAACTTAGAAATGTACGCCCTTCTGAAAAAGTGGCAGTATCTTCTGCAAATCAGGAAGATGTTTCAGGTGAAATCAATGCTGCTATCAGCATGGCGCTTCACTTGTATTTCGCACAGGTACACGACCAGGAAAGTGCTATTCTGACAATAGATAGAGTTCCTCGACCTTATGCTCCATGGAGTTCGAAAATTTACAATATCAGAAAACATGTATAAAAATATCAATCAGGAAAAAAAATGAAAAGATTTAAATTTGCTATTCGCGGGAACGACTATGATGTCGAAGTTAGAGACATAGAGGATAATGTTGCGGAAGTTGAAGTAAATGGTACAGTTTATCAAGTTGACATAAAATTAGATAAGCCTATTATAAAAACTCCAAAACTTGTTCGTTCAATCACTACTCCCAACAATAATCCCGGACAAAAAACAAACGTACCGACAGCTTCAACGACTATGTCAATAAAGTCACCCTTACCAGGTACAATTCTTGAAATTAAGAGAAGGGTTGGGGATACAGTTAAAGTCGGAGATACTATTCTGATCATGGAAGCGATGAAAATGGAAAATGACATAAAAGCTGACATAGATGGAGTTATTTCTGCTATTAAGGTTAATGTGAACGATTCAGTACTCGAAGGAGATGTTCTGGTTGAGATAGGGGGCAATTAATCATGGAAGGTTTGATGCATTTTCTTGAGTTCTCGGGCTTTGCAAACGTAACCTGGGGACATTTGATAATGATTTCTGTTGGTATAATCTTTATTTATTTAGCTATAAAAAAAGACTACGAACCACTATTGCTTGTTCCTATCGGATTTGGTATTTTAATTGGTAATATACCTTTTATGGAAGGTGTTGGTTTGCAGCTTGGAATTTATGAGTCCGGCAGTGTTATGAATTACCTGTATTTTGGTGTACTTCAGGGTATTTATCCACCCTTAATTTTCCTCGGTATCGGTGCTATGACGGACTTTTCAACCCTATTGTCAAATCCAAAGCTGATGCTTTTGGGTGCTGCTGCTCAGGTTGGTATATTTATAACATTTTTAGCTGCACTTACAATGGGTTTTTCTCTCGAACAATCAGCCGCTATCGGTATCATCGGTGGAGCTGATGGTCCTACTGCGATATTTCTTGCTTCGAGGCTCGCTCCCGAACTTATCGGTGCGATTGCAATTGCTGCTTATTCATATATGGCTCTTGTGCCAGTTATTCAACCGCCGATTATTCAACTTCTGACTTCAAAAGATGAGCGTTTAATCAGAATGAAACCGCCGCGTGCAGTTTCCAAGTTGGAAAAAATGTTCTTCCCCGTTGTTGGGTTATTGCTGACGACATTCATATCGCCGGGTGCATTGCCACTTCTCGGAATGCTCTTCTTTGGTAATTTACTCAAAGAATCCGGTGTTACAAAACGACTTGCAGATACTGCCAGTAAACAAATGATTGATATTGTAACAATATTGCTTGGTGTTACTGTTGGTGCTTCAACTCAGGCTACAACATTCTTAACGCCACAGTCAATACTCATTTTCGTTTTAGGTGCGTTATCATTCATGGTTGCTACCGCAAGCGGAGTATTGTTTGCTAAGTTAATGAATTTATTCCTTAAGGGAGATAATAAACTTAATCCTATGATTGGTGCAGCGGGTGTATCAGCAGTTCCGGATAGTGCAAGAGTTGTTCAGGCATTAGGTCTTGCAGAAAATAAAAATAATCACTTATTGATGCATGCAATGGCCCCAAACGTATCAGGTGTTATTGGCTCTGCAGTTGCAGCCGGTATTTTGCTTAGTTATCTGTTAAAAATATCTTGGGCTGCTTGATATTCATTGGTTGATTAAAATAATAAAAGCCCTCAAATTATGTTGAGGGCTTTTTTATAATTAGGCTGTTTAATTTAAAATCTATTTAGTTTAGGTGTAATTTTTTTTATTGATATTTATACTTCGTTATTGCTCATCATTCTATAATTCAATTATTATTTCAAGGGTAATATAATCATGGTTTTACAGCTTCAATTGTGGCTGATACAACAAAATCAGTTAGATTAGTTCCCGGAGCCCACTCTTTCATAAATTTTTTGCTTTCATCCTTTGGCTTGATTTCGATATTCTCAAAACCTGAATTACGAATAATTTGTTCAAGTTTGTCAATTTCTTCAGCACCCGAAATACAGCTTGAGTAAAGAGTCAGGTTTGAACGAACCTCATCAGGAAATTTAGCAAATGCAACTACATCTGAAATAGCAAGCCTGCCTCCAGACTTTAGTACACGAAATGCTTCATTAAACACTTGCTGCTTATCGGGTGAGAGATTGATTACACAGTTAGATATTATCACATCAATCGAATTATCTGCAACCGGTAAATACTCAATTTCACCAAGTCTGAATTCCACATTTGAAAACCCGCTTTTCTCGGCATTGCTTCGAGCTTTGCTGACCATTTCAGGGGTCATATCAACACCAATAACTTTGCCGCTTTCTCCTGCCTGAGGTGAAGCAAGAAAAGAATCAAACCCGCCTCCACTGCCAAGGTCAAGTACATATTCCCCTGATTTAATTGATGCGATTGCTTGTGGATTGCCACATCCAAGACCCATATTGGAACCATCAGGTACAGCTTTTAAATCCGAATTTTTATAACCCATATTAAGCGATAATTCTGAATTAACTAATATTGGTGAACCACAGCAACCGCTACTACTATCTAAAGTATTTAAAAGTGCAACTTTGCTGTAATCTTCGCGAACTTTATTCTTTATATTATCATTATTATATGTATTCATTATAATATTCTTATAAAATTTCTTTTAAATTATTTACTATTTGTTCCATCTGCATACCGCGTGAGCCTTTGACCAGCAGGCAATCATTTTGTTTGAGAGAAGCAGCTATTGCATTTGATAAAGTCTGTTTATCTTCATAAACTTTAATTTTATCAGATTTAAGAATTTCAGCAGCTTTACTCATCTCATTTCCTGTTACAAAAATCAAATCACATACTTCTAAAGCATTTTTTAAAGTGTTCTGATGCTCTTCAAATGCTGATTCTCCAAGCTCACGCATATCACCGAGCGCAGCAATTTTGAGTCCATCGGATTTGAACATTTCAATATTTTTTAGTGCCGCTTTCATTGAGTCAGGATTAGAATTATATGTGTCATTAATAATTGTGATATTATTCTTTGAAAATATTGCCATCCTGCCATATCCCGATTCACCTTCAAGCGGCTTGAAATCTGATAATGCTTCTGCAATTTCGCTATCTTTTACATCAAAATGAGTTCCTACTGCGATTGCCGCTATTGCATTGAGAGCTGAAGCATAACCAACGGTTTGCATATCAAACGAATAGCTGGTTTTGTCTTGCTTGAATACTGTAATTCGTGGATTTAATTTAGTATTTAGTTCGTAACTACATTTTATTGTGGCATGCTCATGTTCGCCGTAAGTTGTAAATTTGCTTAGAATATGTCCATAATTTTTCAATCGCTCATCATCATAATTTACAAAAGCGTGTCCGCCTGACCTTACTGCAGAAAATATATATGTCTCTTCAAGTTCGACACCGTCGAGGTCTATTAAAAATTCGAGATGCTCTTTCCCGATAT
This sequence comes from Ignavibacteriota bacterium, assembly GCA_019637995.1. Classification (NCBI taxonomy): domain Bacteria; kingdom Pseudomonadati; phylum Ignavibacteriota; species Ignavibacteriota bacterium. The sequence continues at coordinate 920,926 of JAHBUQ010000001.1, read as the reverse complement.
TTGTAATCAATGCGTCAGTTGGCTCTGATACTTTTGATAAGTCGTAAATTTCTCCGGGAGTATTTGTGCCAACTTCAAGTACTGCAAAATTATAATCCTCAGAAAATTGAAGTAACATAAGTGGCAGACCAATTTTATTATTAAAATTTCCGAATGTTTTGAGCACCTTATACTTTTTAGCAAGTACTGCCGCAGCCATTTCTTTGGTTGTTGTTTTGCCGTTTGAGCCGGCTATTCCAAGCACAGGGAAATTAAATCTTCTTCTGTGATAATTTGCAATTTTACCTAATGCATCTAAATTATTATCAGTAATTATGAATGATTTTTCGGGAAAGTTTTGCAGGATATTTTCAGAATATTTTATTTCTATAACACAAGCTGAAGCACCTTTTTCAAAAGCCTGAGAAACCAAATCGTGTCCGTTGAATTTTTCGCCAATCAAAGCTATGAAAATATTGCCCTTTTCAATTATTCTTGTATCGGTTACAATTCCACATACTGATTGATCTTCTATAAAATTAATAAGTTTACTATCACCAAAAATTGAAGCTAATTCAATTGCAGAAAAAGTAGCTTTATTTGAAATCATTATTATTTCACATTCTATAAATTTAAAATCAAATAGACGCTTCAAAAAAGACATTATTAAAAAAAATTTCATCTAATTTAAAAAAAATCACTTAAATTATTTGTTTATTATAAAATTAAGTGTTATTTTGCAAGGCTAAAATTTACAAAAACGAAAAAATAATTCCGGTGCAATATTGCACTATTTGTTAAACTAATATAATTTTTTTTTGGAGGACTTTAATGTCGGAAAATGCTAATATGAATCAGGATGTTGTCGCTGTAGCAGAAGGCGATTTTCAGGGAGCTGATTCCAAACATCCTATGAGCGGCATTCAAAAACAGGTCAAACGTTACGACGCAGACGCTGTTGTAAACTTTTTGGAAGGTGGATTTGATTCATTTGAACTTGATGATGAAACATTTTCAAAAATGTTTGACAGTGCAATCAAAACAATTAAAGAAGATGAACTTGTTAACGGTAAAATTGTCAACATCACTAAAGATGAAGTTTTTGTTGACATAGGGTTCAAATCTCTTGGCGTAGTGCCAAAAGCAGAACTACTTAATGCCGAAACTTACAAAATCGGTGATGAAATAGACGTATTCATCGAAAAAATGGAAGATTCCAGTGGAAAACTGCTTCTTTCAAGACGCCGTGCAGATTTCATGAGAATCTGGGAAGATATTATAGCATTATTCGACAAGCAAGAAGTTACCAAAGTAAAGATTTTACGCAGAATCAAAGGTGGTATGGTTGTTGACCTTCTTGGTATAGAAGCATTCCTTCCGGGCTCACAAATTGATGTTCGTCCTGTTAGAGATTTTGATGGTTGGGTAAGCAAAACAATTGATGTAAAAGTTGTAAAAGTAAATCATCCAAGTGAAAATGTTGTTGTTTCGCATAAAGTTCTTCTTGAAGAACAATTATCAGAACAACGTAATGAAATAATGTCACGCCTTGAAAAAGGTCTTGTACTTGAAGGTACAGTTAAAGCAATTTCAGACTTCGGTGTGTTTGTTGACCTTGGCGGTGTTGACGGTCTTGTGCATATTACTGACCTTTCATGGGGTCGTGTAACGCATCCTTCAGAAATCGTATCTCTTGATGAAGTTGTAAAAATTGTCGTGCTTGATTTTGATGGCGATAAGAAGAGAATTTCGCTCGGTATGAAGCAACTTACTCCACATCCATGGGATACTATCGGTGACAAATACGAAAAATCTACTAAAGTCACAGGTAAAGTTGTCAGCTTGACTGATTATGGTGCGTTTATTGAAATTGAAAAAGGTATTGAAGGTCTTATCCACATAAGCGAAATGTCATGGACACAGCACGTTAAGCATCCGTCGCAAATCGTTTCTATGGGTCAGGTTGTTGATGCAATGGTATTAAACATTGATAAAGACAATAAAAAACTTGCTCTTGGCATGAAACAACTCGATCCGGACCCATGGGAAGACTTAATGAAGAAATACCCTGTTGAGTCAAAACATAATGGTATCGTTCGCAATCTCACCAATTTTGGTGTATTTGTTGAATTGGAACCGGGTGTTGATGGACTTGTTCATATCAGTGATTTATCATGGACTAAGAAAATCCGTCACCCCGGTGAATTTGTCAAGAAAGGTGACAGACTCGAAGTGATGGTTCTTAGCATTGACCCAGAACAAAGACGTATAGCTCTTGGTCATAAGCAAATTAATTCTAATCCTTGGGATACTTTTGAAACTACTTACAGCATCGGACAAGAATCTGAAGCTAAAATTGAAAGAATTATCGAAAAAGGTGTTATAGTAGAATTGCCTGAAGGTGTTGACGGTTTTGTTCCTGTATCACAGCTTTCATTTGCTCCGGTTAAGAATATCAGCGAATATTTCAAAATTGGCGATATGCTTCCGCTTAAAGTTGTTGAATTCGACAAAGAAGCAAAGAAAATTGTATTATCAGTAGTTGAAGCACTCCGCAATAAAGACAAGCAAATTATTGATGATTATAACAGAGCTCATCCGGTACCAAATGCTGACAGTGCTCCAATGGAAGTAACTTACGACAGCTCAGAAGCCAGTTTCTTCAGCGAAGAGTATAATCTTGACTATAAGAAATTATCAAATGAAGATTTCGAAGGTATAGTTTTCGACGATACTGTAGTGAATAAAAAAATACTTACCCCTAAAGGAGTGATTGCTACAGAAGCTGCTCCGGTTGAAGATGTTGATGTTGTTGAAGCTGCCCCTGAAGAGGAAAAAGTTGCAGAAATAGCAGAAGCTGATACTACAACTGAAAATACAGAAACAGAAGCTGAAACTAAAGATGAAACTCAGGCATAATTTCGGTAATTTGTCTTAAATTATGTTATTGATTTAAAAGGGATTGTTCAAATATCACGGACAATCCCTTATTATTTTAAAAATGGTAATTTTATGAAATTTTCAGTATTAACTATTGGTGATGAGATTTGTATCGGGCAGGTCATAAATAGTAATTCGGCATTTATTTCTGAATTTATGACAAATATCGGTTATTCTGTATATATGCACTCAACCGTACCTGATGATGCTGTTATTATGAAGTCTGAACTTGAAAAGTTAATCAGCGGTTCTGAGGTAGTAATAATAACAGGCGGGCTCGGTCCAACACATGATGATATTACAAAAGGTGTACTGACAGAGTATTTTAATGATGAACTTATAATACACCGTGAAACTTTAAGTTACCTCGAATCATGGTTTGAATCCCGCAATCGCAAGATGACTGACGTCAACAGAGCGCAGGCATTAGTTCCTTCAAAATCAAGAGTACTCAGAAATAGGGTAGGGACAGCACCCGGTATTTTATTTGATAAAGACCAAAAATTAGTTCTTGCTCTTCCCGGCGTTCCAACAGAAATGAAATACATAATTCAAAATGATTTTCTTCCAATTGCAACTGAATTTTTCAAAAAATACTCTGATTCGGTTCAGCTTTATCTGACTATTAAAACTGCCGGAATTTTCGAATCGAATCTTGCAGATTTAATCGGCAAACCTGATGAATTTCCTGAAGGTGCTAATTTAGCATATCTACCATCTGCAGGGAGTGTAAGACTGAGAATTGGTAGCAGAGCCAAATCCCGGAATGAAGCTTTAAATATTCTTGATAAGATGAAACAGCATATCATTGATAAAGCCGGAAAATTTATTATTGGTTACGGCAATGAAACTATGGAAAGTGTTCTTGGAGATATTCTCAAACAAAAAAAACTTACACTTTCTGTAGCCGAATCATGCACAGGTGGTTTACTTGGAGAATGGCTTACCAGAGTATCAGGAAGTTCAGAATACTTTGTAGGAGGTATAATTGCGTACTCAAATGAAGTTAAAAATAACAACTTAAAAGTAAATAGAGATACTATCAATACTTTTGGAGCAGTATCCCAGAAAACGGCTATTGAGATGGCACAAAATATCAGAAGCATATTCCATTCAGACATAGGAATTTCAATAACAGGAATTGCCGGACCTGAAGGCGGCACTGATGAAAAACCGGTTGGAACTGTATGGATTGGAATCTCGAACGAAAGAGAAACAACTGCTAAATTATATAATTTTGGAAATGACCGCTTGTTGAATCGGGAAAGAGCAGCAAGCAAAGCATTGGAATTAATCAGAAATCTGGTATTGGAATTATGATACTTGCAATTGAATCATCATGTGATGAAACATCAGCTGCTGTAGTAAGCAATTCTGAAGTATTCAGTAATATTATCTCATCGCAATATTTTCATACAAAATACGGTGGTGTTGTTCCGGAACTTGCTTCAAGAGCTCATCTTCAAGCTGTATCAGCTATAACACGTGAAGCTTTGGAGAATGCGAATTGCTCAATTGATAACATTAATGCAATTGCAGTGACTAATCAACCCGGACTTGCCGGAAGCTTACTTGTTGGCTCAAATTTTGCGAAAGGATTATCACTAAGATATGATTTGCCTGTTGTGCCGGTTAATCATATTGAAGGACACCTTTTCTCGGGTTGCCTGCAGGATAGCACTTTGGAGTTTCCATTCATTGCGCTTGTTGTCAGCGGAGGGCATACAGCATTATTTTATGTAAAATCATACCGAGATTATGAAATCATCGGCTTAACCAAAGATGACGCTGCCGGTGAGGCATTTGATAAAATTGCTAAACTGATGGGGTTGCCATATCCGGGTGGACCTATTATTGACAAAATGGCAAAAACAGGTAATCCGACAGCATATACATTCCCGCGTCCTATGATTCATGATGATAATTTCGATTTTAGCTTCTCGGGTTTGAAGACATCAGTGAGATATTTCATACATAAAGAGTTGAATGGACAAATTGACGATAATATCGCTTACGATTTAGCTGCTTCAGTTCAATCTGCGATTGTTAATGTATTGGTTCATAAAACCATCAAAGCGGCAAAAAAATTTAAAGTTTCTTCAGTAGTTATTGCCGGAGGTGTATCAGCTAATTCCGGACTAAGGGAAAAACTGGATTTCGAGACTCAAAAAATTTATATAAGAATGATTGCACCGGATATTATGTATTGTGTGGATAATGCCGCTATGATTGGTTTCATTGGTGAAAAAAAATATAATGAAGAGCCGGAAAGTTTTAAAAGGCTTGATTTTACAGTTAATTCAACAGCATTAAGAGCAAAAAAATGAATAATAAGATATTGGATTTATCTATTTTAATGCAGGACGGAATGCCTGCATTCCCGGGTGATTTATCACCTTCAATAACTCATACTGTTAAATACGTTGAATCAGGTTATAATAACTATGTGCTCAATTCCGGAATGCACATCGGAACGCACATGGATGGACCGCTTCACATGATAGACGGAGGAAGAAAATTGTGTGATTTTCCTATTAATAAATTCTTCGGTAGAGGTCATTTGATAGATGCGAGAGAAAAGGAGATTAATTCGGATTTGCTTGAAAATGTTGATATTTCAATTGGCGATATTGTTTTGATTTATACAAGTTTTGAGGATATTTTTGGGAGTGAGGAATACTATAACTCATATCCTGATATTCAAGAATCATTCGCAGATGTATTAATAAATAAAGGTGTTTCGATTGTCGGAATGGACAGCCCAAGTCCGGACAGACACCCATATAGAATTCACAAAATGCTTCTTGGAAATGATATTTTGATTATCGAAAATTTAACAAATCTAAAATCATTAATAAATGTTAGAAACTTCAATGTGATTGCTTTACCCTTAAAAATTGATGCAGATTCAGCTTCATGCAGAGTCGTTGCAGAATTTTATTAATTGACAATTTAAAGCAAGTAGTTGATTTTTTTGATCAAACATTTTTGTCAATTAAGGGATAATTCTCAAATAAGTTCAAAAATGAATTCAAGATATAATTGGGTTTACAATTCAGAATATTTGATGTATTTAATTTCAGACAACGACAGGAAATCTGATTCATTTAGGTTAGTTCCGAAATATGATAAGAAAGTTTTCTCAAAAAAAAATACAAATGTATAAGAAGTTTAAACTTTGTTTATCGAAATTTGCAGACAAAAAATCCAGATTGCCGATAAAGAAAATATTGATTTGATACCAATTTATATAAAGATTTCAGAATCATCGAATAATAATTCTGAGAAGAATTGAAAATTATGAAATTAGTAAGGGCTGACTTTTATTAAATCAAGTCAGCCCATTTTTTTTAACACTACACATTAACTTTAACAATCCAATCTTTTGTATCTTCGATTTCACCGTATTGCAGACCGGTGATATTATCATAAAGGCGCTGTGCAACCGGACCAATTTCCATATTGTTAATGATGATTGTTTCACCATTATAATGAAGATGCCCTACAGGCGAAATAACTGCAGCCGTACCAGTTCCGAAAACTTCCCTGAGTTCACCTTTTTTATGAGATTCAAATACATCTTCAATTGTGATTGTTCGTTCGCTGACTTTCAGACCATAATCGCGTGCAAGTTCAAGAACTGTATCGCGTGTAACACCACGTAAAATAGTACCTGCATCAAGAGGGGGAGTAACTATTTCATCACCTATAACAAACATAATGTTCATTGCGCCTACTTCATCAACAAAATGACGATTAACTGCATCAAGCCAGAGCACCTGTGAATATCCTTCTTTCTTTGCAGTTTCACTTGCTAGAAGAGATGCAGCATAGTTTGCAGCAGTCTTTGCTGAACCAAGTCCACCTCGAACAGCACGTACAAAATCTTTCGCAACTAATATCTTCACAGGTGCAAGACCTTCAGGATAGTAAGAAGCAACGGGTGATGTCATAATTATCAGTTTGAAAGTTTTGGATGAATGAACACCTAAAAAGTTTCCATCACCAAAAGCAAGCGGGCGAATATATAACGAATGTCCTCTTTTTGTTGGAACCCAATCTTTATCAACTTTTATGAGTTGTACCAAAGCATCAACAAAATGATTAGTGTCAAAAGGTGGGATGCATACTCTCGAACCTGAATGATTTAATCTGTGAGCATTTCTGTCAGGTCTGAATAAATTTATACCGCCATCTTCTGCTTTGAATGCTTTCATACCTTCAAATATTGATTGTCCGTAATGCAGAGTGCACATTGTCGGTTCCATCGGTATCGGACCATAAGGGACTATCTCTCCGTCATTCCATTTGCCGTCTTTATATTCAGCTATAAATACATGGTCTGAAAAATAAACACCAAATCCAAGATTATCCCAGTTAACGTTATTAATTCTTGTTTTTTCTGTTTTTGTTACTTTAATTTCAGGCATAACGCCTCCCTGTCATCATTAATTTTTTAAAAAATGTATTTAGGATTAATATCTCTCGGTATATTCGAGAGTGCTTTAATTTCTTCTTCAATTTCCTGAGTAACTACCGAAAATTTGTCAAGCATTTCACCGGCTTTATCATAATCACCGTTTACCTGTATCATCAAAACTTCTTTAGCTAAATTTTCAACAACGTCAAAGAATTTTTCTTCGTTAATGTCGAATTTGCCGTTTTGGAGGCGCAAAATAGCTCCACCTTGTTTTAGATAGTTAAGTTGTATCAGATTTGCTCTGTAATGTGCTCCACCACCAAAACGAATAGACCGGTATAATCCTGCAACATATGTTGTCATAGCTTGTTTTATATACTCATCGGTATATTGATTAGTTGCTCTTAAATATTTGTGATTGAACATACTCAAAATATCAGCTTTTGTCTCCTCAATTGCTGAATATCTTTCTTTAAGTGCTGCTCTGATTTCTTCCTTATTTGCATTTGAAGTATATTTTGGTCCAAGTGCGTGAGAGACCTCGTGAAGTGTAACGAAACTTGTAAATGCTTTTGAGCTTAAATATTTTGCACGCTCTGGTACAAACATTAATTCTCCAATCGGCTTGACTATGGCTTCAAATTTAGCTTCCATGTGGTTCTTGAACATTGAAAGTTTTCTACCCTTTGCATCAGCAACTTTCGGATCATTTGGAAGTGCCGATGCAATAGTTTTAATTGCCTGATTGCAGTCGCCACCAAAATAAACCACATTACATACCTGAATAATATTGCCATCTCCAATTGTTTTATTCTTGAATTTATCGTCAATTGGTAAGTTATGCTCGAAATTATCAAGATTTGCTTTGTACATTTCAAGTTCTCTTGTAGCTTCAATATCTTTAACCATAATTACAGCTTCGTGAGCCGTTTTATAGTTAAACATTTCATCCTGATAGTTTTCAATTGGACCTATCACAACGTCAATATTACTTCCAACTATCTCCATCCAAGCCATATCACTTGGGAAATAATTATCGGTACGAATAGCATCAGCCCGCATAATTAAAAAACGTTTCAAAGATTCATTATCTGCGAAATTTGCTGCTTCCTGAAGCTTTTCTGCAAGTTCCATTGACTCAGGGTAAAACACTCCATAAGGAATTGCTTTAAGATTTCCATTTTCACGTGTTATGATTGTATAATCATTTTTATATACATCTGCGAGTGTTGGATTTGCCTCAACAAATGCATCAAATTCTTCTTTTGTCATATCTTCGGGATAAAAACCTCCACCTACAGGTCGCCTTTCAGGACCAATACCGACAAATCTGGCTTTGTCTGTTAAATCATCATAAGGACCATAATTAATCATTACGAATTCGAGAAATTTATTTGCCTCGTCTGTGTTGAGAGCCCTTAGTGAATCCCTAACTGCAATAGCATCATGGGATGCTTGTTTCCAAAATATACGGTCAACTATTTCTCCTGCTTCAATCAATTTCTGAATCAGTATTTTTTCACGCTCTGTCAGGTGAGAAATATCAACTTTCAAATCAATTGGTGCATAAGTGGTAATTCTGTTTGTCATTTCATCCAACATATCGTTTCCTGAATTATTTTCTGGTGTTTTTTGCTCAGAGCAGCTTATAGCAATTATTAAAATGCTGAGTAAGGAAAATATTTTGACAAATTTCATTTTCTGATAACCTTTTTTAAAATTACACTAAAATAAAAAGCAATTTACAATGTTAAAATTAGTTAACCAAATAAAATCAGTAAAAATGCTTGTTTTTTCAAAAATTTCTATCATATTTTATACTTTCACAAACTTATACTATAATCGCATTGATTTTTAAAATTATTTTGCTTAACCAATGCATCTGTAATTTTTAATATAATTAAATTATCGTGGCTTTCAATTACAATATTTTTAAGATTTTGATGAAATTTTCAATAATTTAGTTGCTTATGATTTCCCATGTTTTGACTTGTAGATCTAAACTTAACCTACTAGTAAGTTCAAAATTAAAATTTTTATTCATTTTTAACGTATCTGATAATTTAAGTATGAAATTTAATGAATGAATACAAGATAGAACCAAATATATTTAAGCGTTTTTTCTATCAGTTTATGGGGATTTTTTGTGTAATTTTGGGAATCATCGGTATATTTTTACCTGTATGGCCCACGACAATATTCATAATACTTGCAGCATGGTTTTTTATTCGAAGCTCTGAAAAATATTACGAGATGCTTATCAGAAACAAAATGTTTGGAAGAATGATAAGAAATTATCGCGAATTCAGAGGAATTGAATCAAAAGCAAGAATTAAATCCTTAATTTTGACATGGCTTACGCTTGGCGTATCATTTTTTTTGGTGGAAATTTTATGGGTGAGATTGATTTTGATTGCTGTTGGTATCGGAGTAACTTGGCACTTGTATGCACTAAAAACCTTAACTGAAGATGAAATCAGGAGATTAGACAATGCAACAAATTGATTTAAAAAAAATGAATGATGAAGAAAAATTATTGGTTGACAAAGCCGTTGAAATGATTGATTACAGCTATTCACCATATTCCAAATACAAAGTCGGAGCTGCACTTATGGATAGTTCAGGCAAAATTCATTCAGGATGTAATATTGAAAGTGTTGATTTTACTCTGACATCACACGCCGAAATGGTAGCGATTGATTCGATGGTCAAAACCGGATGCATTGAAGTTAAATCTATAGCTGTTGCTGCAAGGGGAATAAGCAATAAGCCACCAACACCATGTGGACTCTGCCGTCAGAAAATATCAGAATTCAATAATGATGGTAGCTGTAAAATATTATTAGTAAATTTAGATGAAAAATACAGAATAAAAAATATTTTCAGAACAACTTTAGATGAATTGCTTCCGTATTCTTTCAGCTCGGAATTTTTATAAGCAAATTTGTCAATTGTAGTATAAATCTGATTTCAATATCCCAATTTTATTTAACATATGTGTCAGAGATACTTTCAAAACTCCGAGACCATATTTAACACTTCTGGAAAAATTTATAGATGATGCTTCAGGAAAATATTTTGTTGGACATGTAATTTCAGCAATTTCAAATCCGGCAAAAAATATTTGTGAAAGCATTTGATTATCAAAAACAAAGTCATCTGAATTTTTGTTGTATTGAATACTTTTCAAAACATCAGCCGAAAATGCTCTGTAACCTGTATGATACTCAGATAATTTTTGATTTATCAATATATTTTGAACAAATGTAAGAAATCTGTTTGAAATATACTTGTAGCGTGGCATACCGCCTTTAAGTGCCCCTTTTCCCAATATTCTTGAACCTAAAACTACAGGATAAATTCCATTTGCAATGATATAAGACATAGATTCAATCAGTTGTGGAGTATATTGGTAATCAGGATGTAGCATAATTATAATATCGCCACCCAACTCTAATGCTTTGTTGTAGCAAGTTTTTTGATTGCCACCATAACCCTTATTTTTTTCGTGTCTTATGATGTGCTTTATGCCAAGTCTTCCGGCTTCATCAGCTGTATTGTCACGGCTGAAATCATCTACTAATACAACTTCATCTACTATATCAAAAGGAATTTCACTATATGTTTTTTCAAGAGTTGATGCTGCATTGTAAGCCGGAAGGACAACAATAATTTTCTTATTTTTAATCATAATTAATATCGAATATTTAAACTAATCTTTTTCTTTTGTGGTTTCTGTATGCATTTAAAATAAATCCAATAAATGCCAGGTTCATTATCATAGAAGTACCTCCATAACTCAAAAACGGCAGCGGTATCCCCATTACAGGTACAAGTCCGATAACCATTCCCACATTAATGATTATGTGATACAAAAATGTTGAAGCAATTCCAAATATAGCTATGCTGTAGAACTTGTCGTCGGATTCATTAGCCGCATTAAGTATTCTTAAAACGAGCAATCCAAAGAATAAGAGTATAACAAAACCTCCTATGAAACCGAATTCCTCATTTGGTACAGAGAAAATAAAATCTGTCCATTGCATTGGAATATATCTGAGCTGAGTTTGTGTTCCCTGCAAAAATCCTTTGCCTGTTAGCCCGCCACTTCCAACAGCCATCATTGATTGAATTACATTGTAACCCTGACCTCTTGGGTCGGATCCCGGATTCAGGAAGCTCTCGACTCTGGATTTTTGGTGGTCAAGAAGACCATTGTACAAGACCGGAGCTATATAACCAAAAACTATGAATACACCAATCACCAAACCTTTTGAAATCCAATTGTTGCGAAAAAAAACTGCTATAACTGAAAAGAACAAAACAGAACCCGACATAAACCAGAAACCTTTAAGGGATAGTATTACAATGAATGGTAATGATACTATAAAATAAAGAAATAATTTACTAAATCCACTCCAAAAAAGTATCCCAAAAAAAATTGCAAGTAATACTGATGATGTACCATGGTCAGGCTGTAGAAAAATCAATACGATAGGAACAAGCACAATCAATGAAGAAATGGAAAAATCACGAATGTTGCTGATATCTGTACCTTTCGATGATAAAAAGTATGCAAGCATCACAATTACACCGAATTTTGCAAACTCTGCAGGCTGAAGTGAAAATCCTGCAAATCTTATCCATCCTTTTGTGCCGTAAACCTCATCACCGATAAATAGCACAGCAACAAGCATAATCAATGATATACCATAGAAAACAACTGCTAAATTTCGCATTAGATTCTTAGGAAGAAATACAAGAACCAAAGCTCCAAGTATTCCTATTCCCATTGAAATAACTTGCCTATTGAATGATTCCTGCATATTAGAGCCGTAAGTAGCACTATAAAGCGAAAACATTCCTGCCAGGAGCAAGATTAGAGTATAAACTATTATTTTCCAATCAATAAAGCTTACAGTTTGACTTTCAAGTGAGAATCCGCCTGCTTTCATAATTAATCAATTTGCCATTTATTGCCGGTAATCAATTCGTATGCATAAGCATACTTTTCTAAAGTACCACGTAGGATTTTTTCAGGAAGATTTGGTGGTGGATATTGTTTATTCCAAGGTATGCTTTCCAGATAATCTCTTAAAATTTGTTTATCAAAATTCATTTGCGGTTTACCAGGAACATAGTCTGACATTAACCAGAATCTCGAAGAATCCGGTGTAAGTGCTTCATCAATTAAAATGAGATTACCTTTATCATCTTTACCGAATTCAAATTTTGTATCGGCTAGTATTATGCCTTTTTCGTACAGCCGTTGATGAGCGAAATTATATAATTTTATTGAAATAGTTCTCAGATATGAAGCAGTTTCTTCACCTAAAATTTCTGAAGCTTGTTTGTAAGAAATATTTTCATCGTGACCTGTTTCAGCTTTTGTTGCAGGTGTGAAAATTGGTTCCGGTAGCTTAGAATACTCGAGAAGTCCATCAGGAAGTGAAATGCCACAAACTGATTTACTCAACT